>JAQTSP010000090.1:0-7146 GCA_028711205.1 Eubacteriales bacterium
GACGGTGAACTTAAACAGTATCCCGCGATGGGGCTGTCGCTGGCATACGACCACAGGGCGGTGGACGGTGCGCCGGCTGCGCGTTTTGCAAAAGAACTATGCAATGCACTTGAGAATTTTGATCTGCTTTTGGCGATATAACGGAAAGGACGTTTTGTTATGTATGATTTGATTGTGATCGGCGGCGGGCCGGCGGGATACCATGCCGCAGGCGAAGCCGGGCACCGGGGTTTAAAGACACTGTTGATAGAAAAAAGAGAAGTTGGCGGCGTATGCCTTAACGAGGGGTGCATACCGACAAAAACGCTGCTGTATTCGGCGAAAATCAAAGACAATGCAGCGGGTGGCGAAAAATACGGCGTTAAAGTAAGCGATATATCATTAGACCATAAGAGGGTGCTTGCACGCAAGAAAAAGACCGTTGCGGCGCTTGTCGGCGGCGTGAAAGCCGTGCTTAAAAGCGCCGGTGTGGAGACAATTACAGCAGATGCGTCCATAACCGGCAGAGACGATGACGGATTTCAGGTGAAGTGCGGCGACAGTGTGTATAGCGGAAAAAGGCTGCTGATCGCGACGGGATCGGTGCCTGTTTTGCCGCCCGTTTCCGGGATGGACGAAGCACTGAAAAGCGGATTTGCCGTGACAAACAGAGAGATACTTGAGCTTGAACAAATACCCGAGAAACTGACCGTGATCGGCGGCGGCGTGATCGGGCTCGAGATGGCGAGTTATTTTGCCTCGGCAGGCTCCGACGTCACGGTCATCGAGATGCTGGAGCAGGTCGGCGGGCCGATCGATGCGGATATATCGGGGCTGCTCAAAAAGAACCTTGAGAAAAAAGGGATCAAGTTTTTTCTTGAGAGCAAAGTGATTGAGGTGAAACAGAAAAGCGTTGTATACGAGCATAAAAGCGGAAAAAACGAAGCCGCGGCCGATCTTGTGTTGCTGTCTGTCGGCAGGCGCGCGTATACGCAAGGTATCGGGCTTGAAAGCATCGGCGTAGAAACCCACCGCGGCGCCGTTAAGACGGACGGGCGTATGCAGACGAACATACCGGGTGTTTATGCGGCAGGGGATGTCAACGGCATGTCGATGCTGGCGCATACGGCGTACCGCGAAGCGGAGGTTGCCGTCAACAACATGACGGGCAAAGAGGATACGATGAGTTACCGCGCGATACCGGGCGTAATCTATACGCATCCTGAGGTCGCCGGCACGGGAGAGACGGAACGCTCAGCCAAAGAGAAAGGGCTTGACTTTCGTGCCAAAACGCTGACGATGCGCTATTCGGGCCGGTATGTTGCCGAAAACGAAGGCGGCGACGGCATCGCGAAAATATTGATCGACAACCGATATGGCCGTATCATCGGGCTGCATATGATCGGTAGCTATGCTTCAGAGATGATCTACGGCGCGTGCATGATGATCGAACAGGACATGACGATTGAGGCCATTAAGAAGACGGTGTTCCCGCATCCGACGGTTTGTGAGATCATCAAGGAACTCGTTTTTCAAATATAAAGTTTTAGGAGCTTGAAAATGACAAAGAAACTGGTTATCGACCCCAATGCGAGGAGAAAAAAAGACAAGATCACATTTAGTGACATTCCGGTAAACGCCTATCAAAAGACGGTTGTGGACGAGAAGGGCAATTTCTCAAAAGACGATTTTATCCGCATCTACCGCGACATGCTGATCGTGCGTGAGTTTGAGACCATGCTCAACGATATCAAGACGAAGGGACAGTATGAGGGCGTTGCGTATAACTACCCCGGCCCGGCGCATCTTGGCATCGGGCAGGAAGCCGCGTATGTGGGACAGGCCTATGAGCTTGGTATCAGGGATTATATATTCGGGTCACACAGAAGCCATGGAGAGATACTGGCCAAAGGGCTCTCGGTCATACAAAAACTCGGGGATGATGAACTCACACGGGTCATGAAAGAGTTTTTCGGCGGCAGCATTTATCAGGTGGTCGGGAACGCCACGAAGGCGTCGGATGTCAAGGATATCGCCAAAGAGTTTTTGATCTACGGCACGCTTGCGGAGATATTCGGCAGGCAGACAGGGTTCAACAAAGGGCTTGGCGGCTCGATGCATGCGTTTTTCATACCTTTTGGCTCATTTCCCAACAACGCAATCGTCGGCGGCAGCGGCGATATCGCGACGGGCGCCGGGCTGTATAAACGTGTCAACAACGAAGACGGTGTCGTGGTGTGCAACATCGGCGACGGTGCGATCGGCTGCGGGCCGGTGTACGAAGGCATGAACTTCGCCGCGATGGACCAGTTCCGTATGCTCTGGGACGAGGCGCATGCGGGCGGCCTGCCGGTGATATACAACATATTCAACAACGGCTACGGCATGGGCGGCCAGACGGCGGGAGAGACGATGGCGTATGGCCTTGCGGCAAGGCTGGGTGCGGGCGTGACGCCGACGCAGATGCATGCGGAGACGGTGGACGGGTACAACCCGCTGGCTGTGATCGACGCATACAGAAGAAAGAAAAAGCTGATCGCCGAGCGGCAGGGGCCGGTACTTCTTGAAGTGCTGACGTACCGACTCAGCGGCCACAGCCCGTCGGATTCCGATTCTTACCGCGACAAGCAAGAAAAAGAACTCTGGACAAAACAGGATTCGATAGAAGCTTTCAAAAAACAGATCATCAAGGCCGGTATTGCAGCCAAAGGGGAACTCGAGAAAGTCGAGGACGGGTGCAGGAGCGATATTCTCTTTGCGCTCAGGCTGGCGGTGGATGAGCGCGTTTCACCGCGTATCGATTTAAATAAGACGCCGGATATCATTGCGGATTATATGTTCTCCAACCAAAAGATCAAGAGCATGGATGAGAGCAGAGAGCCCGATGTATTGATAACAAAGGAAGAAAACCCACGGGTACAGCAGATCGCAAGAAAGGTGCGGTTCGCATTTGACGAGAGCGGGGAACCTGTCTCCAAGAACAAGGCGTACCAGCTGCGCGACGGTATCTTTGAAGCGATGATCGACAAGTTCTACGAAGACCCGACGCTGATCGCCTACGGCGAGGACAACCGCGACTGGGGCGGCGCCTTTGCCGTGTACCGCGGTCTGACAGAGGCGCTTCCGTATCACAGGTTTTTCAACGCGCCGATATCAGAGGGCGCGATCGTCGGCACCGGCATCGGCTACGCGATGTGCGGCGGCAGGGCCGTTGTCGAGCTGATGTATGCTGATTTCCTGGGGCGTGCGGGCGACGAGGTATTCAACCAGATGAGCAAATGGCAGTCGATGAGCGCCGGCGTCTTAAAGATGCCGCTTGTATTGCGCATGTCGGTCGGCTCCAAATACGGCGCGCAGCATTCACAGGACTGGTCGGCGCTGTGCACGCACATACCGGGCCTCAAGGTGGTGTTCCCCGCGACGCCGTATGACGCGAAGGGGCTGATGAACGCGGCGCTGAATGGCACTGACCCGGTCATTTTTCTTGAAAGTCAGCGGATATACGACGTGGGAGAGATGTTTCATCAGGGCGGCGTGCCCGAGGGGTATTATGAGGTCGGGATCGGCGAGCCGGATATCAAGAAACAGGGCAGCGACCTCTCGATACTGTCAGTGGGTGCGACGCTTTACCGCGTGATGCCTGCCGCGAAGATACTCGAGGAAAAATTCGGCCTGTCCGTCGAGGTCATCGACGCGAGGAGCCTGGTGCCGTTTAACTATGAGAAAGTGGTGGAGTCCGTCAAAAAGACCGGAAAGATCGTGATCACGGGCGATGCCTGCGAGAGGGGTTCTCATCTGAAAGACTTTGCACAGAACATCACAGAGCTTTGTTTTGATTACCTGGATGCGCCGCCTGTGGTCGTGGGCGCAAAGAACTGGATCACGCCGGCGTATGAGCTTGAGAATTTCTTTTTTCCGCAGCCCGACTGGATCGTCGATGCCGTACACGAGAAAATCATGCCGCTGCCGGGGCACGTGGCGAAGAACAACTTTACGTATGGTGAGCAGGTGAGAAGATATAAACAGGGCGTATGAAAAGCAATAGCGTTATAATCAATGCTTAAACATGAAATTGCTTGACAGATTTTTTCTCCGGATTACTAGATATCGCGTTCAAAAAGCCAATAAACATATAAGCAAAGATGCCGGCCGCTGCGCAACCTCATAGGGTTTATCCCGGGGTTGCCGGCGGCATGGGATCGCAGTTATATCTTTAATGCCCCTTTTATCAGCGTGTTACCAGCAGTATAGATCATTGACAGTTGAGTTTTATTGCGGAACCGTCTTGAATAGGCTTGTAAGCCTGGCTGTTTTCCTCGCCATTATGATAGAATAGACGCCAAAGCATATCTAATTGAGCCTTTTTACTGTGATGAATGGACACGGGATGCATTATGTCACTGATTCCATCTGCTTTTATTGATCTGTCCATAGAAAAAGGGAATATCCGGCAGTATGCATCTTTTTACTTGATCCGTTCGCATGCCGCTGTTGTCTTTTCGCCAATGATAATATATTTGTTCATTTACGCTTGCAATTTACAGTGGTTAAACATAAAATAAAAAAGTATTGACAAATAAAATGTATAGTGTTATCTTAAATAAAACGGTACAGTAAACCATACAGGTAACGTTTAAGTAAATGGAGAGTTCAATGAAGAATCCAACTATCAAGGATATTGCTAAGATTGCTAACGTTTCAATAACAACGGTATCTAAAGCCTTAGCAAATCATCCGGATATTTCAAAAAATACAAAATCCAATGTTATAAGAATTTGCAATGAGCTGAATTATGTACCAAATTCTATCGCATCAAATCTGAGGAAAAATAGGACTCGCCTTGTTGGTGTGATTATCTCTGATAGTACAAACCCCTATTATGCAAGCTTTTTAAAAAGCGTAGAATCTGAGCTTTCATTAAATAAGTATTATACGATTATATTTAATGCGAATGAGGATGGAGAAAGGGAATTAGCGTTTATAAATGAATTAAGAGCTATGCAAGTTGCCGGTATTATTATTACGCCGACAAGTTCAAAAAGCATCGAATTACTCAGAGATAGCAACCTTCCATTCGTTTTGGCGCATAGATACATAGAAAAGAATTTAGATAATTACATTGTCGCTGATGACGAACAAGCGGGATACCTGGCATCCAAGGCTATTCTTGAAAACAACAATAGCAAAGATGTTTTCTTTTTTGGCAACAAATTAAATATATCCTCTGTCAGAAACAGATTAAATGGCTATTTAAAAGGTTTAAAAGAAAACGGGATTGAACCCAATATGAGCAATGTCTATTTAGACCTATATTCTAATGAAGACGGCTATAAAGCTGCATTAAAAATAATTGATAAGTATACACCCCCGTATTCGTTTGTATGTTACAGTGATTATATTGCTGTTGGCGTACTTAAAGCGTTGTACGAAAAAGGCATTAAAGTCCCTGAAGAAGTAAAAGTTATTGGTATTGACAATATAGACCTCTTTACATTTGCCCATCCAATGCTTTCAACGATTAATATACCCAAAGATGTAATTGGTGTTAAATGTGTTGAAGTTTTAAGAAACATGATCGCTGCTCGAAAAAAGGGTGAAACCATAGAGGATCAACAAACCATACTACCAACAAGATTAATTAGAAATAACACATGCTAAAAAAATTTAATCATTTACTAAAACGATAACTGTAACGAAAACTCTAACCTCTGTTAGCATTAAAAAATTTTAATAAATGGGAGGAATTTATGGACAAAAAAATTAAAGTAGCCATTGCCGGAGTTGGAAACTGTACCCAAGCTTTGGTATCGGGAATCGAGTATTACAGGCAAAATCCTGATGATACTCGGGGTTTAATGAATGTTGATATAGGAGGTTACAAAGCAACTGATATCGAAATTGTTGCTGCCTTTGATATTAATGCAGCAAAGGTTGGTAAAGATCTCTCTGAAGCAATATTCGCAGAACCAAATCGGGCATATAAGTATGCGGGCATCACTATAAAACCAACGGGCGTTATAGTAAAGAAAGGTCCGGTTTATGACGGAAACCCACCTTTTTTAAATGAATTTTATACATTAAGTGATGCGCCTGCATGTGACGTTGCACAGGTTTTAAAAGACAGCGGGGCAGAAATGCTGATGAATTTTATACCGACTGAATCACATGAAGCTGCAAAATTTTACGCGGATGTTGCTATCAAGCAAGTGAAAATCGGGTTTATAAATGGGATGCCCACGCTTATTGTATCTGACCCCGAATATCAAAAGATTGCGGTACAAAATGGCGTTCCCTTGATTGGTGACGATGTAAAGAGCCAGTTTGGCGGGACGATCATTCATCGTGCTTTGGCAACCGTTATGAATGACCGGGGAATTCACCTGTCCGAAACCTATCAGTTGAATTATGCAGGGAATACAGATTTTGCGAACCTAATGGCCAGAGGAAAGAGTAAGCACAAAACAAAACAGGAAGCTGTTACAAGCCTCATGCCGTACCCAATTACAATGTCTACAGGTTTCACATATGTAGAACTTATGAAAGATAGGAAGACATCTATTTTCTGGATTAACGGATCCAACTTTGGTAATACGCCTCTTCATTTAGAAGCAAAACTCGAAGTCGAAGACAGTGCGAACTTCGCAGGTGTTATCGCGGATATGGTGAGATATATGCGGATTGCTCTTGATAGAAAAGTGAGCGGTGTGCTGGCCAGCGCATGTTCATTCCTGACAAAACATCCGCCGGTGCAAATACCTGACGGGGAAGCTGTTTTGGCTGTTAAAGAGTTTGTTGAGGGAAAGAGAGAAAGATAATCAAATTACAGTCAACGACTTTTAATAAAAATAGAAAGGAAGAGTCATATGAACAAAATAAAAATTGCTGTATTAGGATGCGGGAGTATCGCTGAAATAGCACATTTTCCGTCAATTAAAAAAAGAAATGATGCGGTGCTGGTAGCTGTATGCGATTTGGATCCAAAAAGAGCCGAAGAAACGGCGAAAAAATGGGGTGCAGAGCAATGGTTCACCGATTACCGCGAAATGTTCTCAAAAGTTAAAATGGATGCTGTCATTATCGCGACACCCAACAATGTGCATAGAAATCAAGTCATCGCCGCCGCAAGGTCAAAAGTAGACATACTTGTCGAGAAACCTATTGCAGTCA
>JAQTSP010000090.1:7156-9455 GCA_028711205.1 Eubacteriales bacterium
CAAAGAAGCATGGGATATGGTGGATGCATGCAGGGAAAACAATGTGAAACTGATGGTTGGATGTGACAGGCGGTATTGGACGCATAATCAGTGGGCAAAAGCGTTAATTGAAAACGGAGTCATTGGAAAGCTATTAATGAGCCGGTCTTGTCTGCATGAACACTGGTACAACTATCAAAGCCATATTGCAAAAACCGGTTTCCGCCTGGATGTCAAAGTAACGGGTGGAGCGGCTATAAATGATACAGGCGCTCATGCATTGGATCTCTTGACCTGGTTGAATGGCAGTAAGGTAAAAAGGGCAATCGGAGTTGCGAAAAAATTAGCCATGCCGGATGAGTACACATTAAATGATGATACAGCTTTATTCATGGTTGAATTTGAGAACGGGGCTTTTGGTACCGTGAGTTGTAATCGCTTTTCACCCGCAGTTAATCAGAACACTGAGCTGTGCGGAACGGAGGGAACGATTTTTACTTCAACAGACGCGGTAAATCCTTATCAGAGCTGGCCTATGGCGGTATACACGAACAAAGATTATGCCTATGATGAATTACCGCAGCTATTGAAAGACTTCAGGTGGCCAGAGCTTTTCTGGGTCGAAGATAAGATAACCAATCCGGTAAGAAAAAGATGGGTACCGATATGCCCGCCAAGATATCCGAGCAATTATGAAAGGCTGCTTGAGCATTTCTTTGACTGTGTTATTAATAATAAGCAACCTCTAACGTCCGGCGAAGATGGCGCACGCGCAACAGAGGTCATGTGCGCTGTTCATAAAAGCATGGAGACAAATTCCTGGGTCGATCTTCCGCTAAAAGGGGAAATAATACCCAAAGGTTACGAACCTCTTCCAAATGAAGATTAGATCCTATTTTTAACAAATACAAGCAGATGGCATGATAATTCATGTCATCGTCTTGATGATTTATAGTCGAAGGGCTATGAAAAAAAAAGAAGGAGAAATAAGAAATGAAGAAAATCGTAGTAGTTTTTGTAGTTCTGGTCAGCACAATAGCTTTGTTAATGACAGGCTGTGCTACAAGTGAACCTTCTTCGGAAACGTCTACTGCTTCGGAGACCTCTGAGGCGACAACAGATGAAGCCGTAGACACTTCTACTGTAGATGAAGAAGAACAACTCACATTCGCGCTGATCCACTGCGATCAGGGTACATGGCAGATTTACATGAGAGATTATACGCAGATCGCATGTGACGAGTTGGGAGTCGAGCTTCTGGTCTATTGCGGCGATGGCGATGGCGCGAAGAACATCACCGACCTGCAGACAGCTATCGAGCTGGGTGTCGATGCGGTTCTTTATACGCCTGTCGACAATGCAACCGGTTTGAAGATGGAAGAGATGCTGAATGAAGCTGGTATTCCGTATATCGACTTTGACAGAGGCAGCGCTGAAACGGCTGGTGAGGGCATGCATATCAGCTTCGTAGGCCCCGACTCCGTACAAGCGGGTTATGATCTTGGTATTTACATGATCGAAGAACTCGGCTTAACTAAGATAATCGAAATTGACGGTAACATGAGCTCCGAGCCGGGCATTGACAGAAAAGAAGGTCTTAATATGGCGCTGGAAGAGCATCCCGAAGTCGAGCTGCTTGGTGCACAGGCTGCTGATTGGGCTCTTGACAAAGGCATGAACGTAGCACAGGATTTGCTCAACGCGCATCCTGAGGCAGAAGGTATCTGGTGTGCGAACGATGATATGGGCTTGGGCGCGCTTGCTGCGGCAGAGACATTGGGCTTAAACGATATCATCATCGGTGCTATGGACTGCAGTGATGCAGGACTTGAGAGCATAATCGCAAACGGAGCGTTCAAGGTCACCATCGGTGCACACTTCGTCTGCGGGCCTATCGCTGCTATCAGCATGTATGACTATCTGCATGGCGCTGCAGTTGAGCCGACCATCATATTTAACATGTTAAAGGTCGATTCGAACAACGCCGAAGATTTCCTGGCTGTCAACTCTGAGTACGGTCTGATCAAGGGTAGAACTTCAGAGCTGAGCCTTTACCTGAATCCTGATGCGGATCCTGACAGATGGGTTAATCTGCTTTCGGGATTCTAGGATCGGACCATGATACACTGAAGATTTGTTTCGAGAAGGTGGGAGTGGGCAAGGATACGAAATCCTTGCCCACTCCCACCAAAGATTTAGGAGAAGATAACATGATTGACGATAACGACTATATGGTCGAATTTAAGTCTGTGAGTAAGAGCTTCGGGAATACACATGCACTGAGGAATGTCAGCTTCGGTGTAAAAAAAGGCGAAATACA
>JAQTSP010000091.1 GCA_028711205.1 Eubacteriales bacterium
ATCAAAAACACCGGCATATGATGCTCGTCAGCGAATGTATGGGGTATCTCAGTATCCGAATCTGTAGCTATAATAAAATCGCGCATGGTATCCCTCCTATAAAAAAGTATCTATATATAAGGCCTGCAAAACACGACCGTTTTGCTTACGTGATCCCCGGCAATACCCGACGGGCAGGCCCCGCAAATCGTCGCCCGGGTGTTTACAATATTATACTGTATACTATCATTCATCCGCATTTTTGACAAGACGAATAAAAAACCAGACCGCTTCGCAGAGCGAATCAATACTGAGACGTTCGCCGGCCGCATGAATCGTATCGAGATCCTCGCTCATCGACCGAAACGGCTGAAACCGGTAGATCCCGTCCGCTACCGCCGCATACCGCCTTGAATCGGTCGCGGCGATCATCAGATACGGCGTGACAACGAAACCGCCGAATATCTCTTTTGCCGTTTGCGCGATCACCCGATACGCCGCGCTGTTTATATCGGACGCCGCGGACGGCTCGTAGCCTTGTATCACCTCGACCTTAACATCGTCATCGGCGACTGTCTTTTTGACGTGCGTCAGAAGGCGCTGCAGCGTATCGTCCGGCGATATGCGAAAGTTGATCACCGCCTCCGCGCGCTCCGCAAGCGCATTGGGCGCAGTCGAACCAGCCAGCATCGTCGGCGCCGTCGTGGTACGCACCATCGCAGATCCCGTGCTGCCTGACACAAGGCCGCGCACAAGCAGCGGTTTTGTGATAAACAGATTCGCCGCGATCACGTTCAACGGAAACTTCATGTATCCGCCGACCGAATCAAGCATCAGCTTCATCGGCGCGTTGAGCGACGGCTTCATCTGTCGCTTTTCGAGCGCGGTGATCGCTTTTGCCAGCGTGCCGACCGCCGTTCTTTTGGGCGGCCGCGACGCGTGCCCGCCTTTTGATTCGACCGACAGCCTGATATCCGCGTAGCCCTTCTCGCATATGCCGATGGCCGCGACCATCGCGCGGACACCAAGCATCTTGCCGTTCATCACGACACCGCCCTCGTCGATGACAAAATCGAGGCACACGCCTTTATCCTGCAGCCGTTCGACGATCTTTTGCGCGCCGTGCACACCCATCGATTCTTCGTCGTGGCCGATCGCGATATAGATGTCGCGCGCGGGAGCAAACCCCTGCACGATCAGATACTCGACGCTTTCCATGATAGCGCAGAGCTGTCCTTTCATGTCGATGGCGCCGCGTCCCCATACATACCCGTCCGCGATCTCGCCGGAATAGGCGTCATGCGCCCATTTGTCCGCTGTCCGAGCGTCCACGGGCACGACGTCCATATGCGCCATCATCAGAAACGGTTTTTTGTCCGAACCCGTCCCTGTCCATTTGTAGAGCAGGCTGTACTGATTCACGACCTCTTTATCAAGCGTGCTGTGCAGCAAAGGATACGTTTTTTCAAGATATGCGTGTAATCCCAAATACGCGTCAGCGTCGACACCCGCCATCGTATTTGACGTGACCGTTTTGTATTTAATCATGCCCGAGAGCCTATGCGCCAGAGCGTCTTTATCGAGCGGGATATCCGGCGGATTTAATGGTCTCTCTTTTTTTGGCTTTTTATAGACCGTGTTGATGGCCATGACAGCGGCCAGCAGTGCGATAAGCGCCAGCACGGCGTAAAGTATCGTCATTTTCTCACCCCTAAATCATGTTTTTCTTATACATATATCTCGCAAGCAGCACCGCAAGCAAGGATATGACGGGAATAAATATGCCGGATATGCCGTACGCCGCAGGTATGAGCAGGAATACGAGTATCATCAGCAGCGTGGGTACGACGGCGATCTTCCAGCTCTTTGAAATGAACACGACGCCCAAAGCGCCGAACAGCGCGGGTATCACATATCCACTCGAAAGATCGAATACGTTTGAGAGCACCTCGTTTGAATTGATCCAGTTCGTGATGGGTATGACGAGCAGCAACCCGATGATCAATATCACGTCCGTCACGATCGTGGACACCGCGACAGCGATCGTTGATATAACCTCTCCCTCCTCGGTCGCCGCGCTTGTCCCCGCTTTTTTCAGCGCGACCTGCGCCGCAGGCAGTTTCATGTTTAAGAGGTTGCCCGTGACAAATGCGAGGTACGTGCCGCCTGAGCCCAGCATCGGCGAATAGTTGAACACCTCGATCAGCCCGATTACCCAGTACATCGGTACGATGGCGCCCACACCGGTCAGGAACGAGCGCCATTCGGGCGTCACGCCGTATATCAGGCAGAATATCAGCGGTACGGCAATGATGATGACCAGCGCCGCCGCCGTCCAGATACGCCCGGTTCTGTGTGTCTGCGCCTTATATTCATTGATCGTGAGGCCTTGTTTTTTATCCATATTACGCACCTCCCAAAAACATGCCGTGGTAAACAACGGACAGCGCAATCGCGCCGATCATGGATATCGGAAGCGCAAAGTTCTCCAGCCATTTTGCCTTTGTCTTGCCAATCACAAACCCGAACACGGCCATAATCAGCGCGCTCGAAACAAGCGTCAGCAGCTGCGCCTCGCCATTTTTGATGATTTCCTCCGAAGCGAAGCCGCCAAAAGCGGCAACGCCTTTTGAGATGAACTGGCCGCCCATCACCGCGATGATGCCCATAAACAAAGCGTCGATCAGTATCTTTGACCATTTTGGATCCCTTTTGCCGATGTCCTCGATCTTTGACTGGTATTTTTTGAGGCCGAAGATGTTAAACAGCGGCCCGCTGATGATGCCAAGCGTCATGACCCACATCGCGCTCGCGAACACATTGATGCCGGAATCTATATTTGCCGCGCCCGCGACCGCTCCGGCCGCCATCGTTTCATAAGACATCGACCCGATCACGGAAAGGCGTATCCACGAGAACGGTGCGCCGAGCGTCGCCGCCAGCGCGATCATCGCAATCACGATCGGGATGGAGGGCACGACGGAAAAAGTCGCGCTCGAGACCGCCGCGTCTTTCATCACCTTTGCGGAAAGCCCGATGCGCCGCCCCTGCCGCACGGCCCGTATCAGAAAGACCACCGATTGCGCAAGCACAAAAACGGCAACGGCCGCACCCATGATATATAAATATGCGCCGTTTGAATAATCCAAAAAGATCACTTCCTTAAAAAATGTTTATTGATTAATATACGCGCTTTGACTGGCCTTGCTGGAATGGTTTCATTATAAACCAATAAATAGGGCGATGCAACAAATGTCATGTGATCACGGCGCAAAGAAAAAGCGCAAGCCTTTAAACCTGCGCTTTGACATGTTATCTCCGTTGTGTATTAATACATACCCGGCATACCGCCGCCGCCGCCGCCCGGCATCGGAGCAGGATGCTCTTCCGGAATATCTGTGATGATGCTCTCCGTCGTAAGCAGCATCGAAGCAATAGACGCCGCGTTCTGCAGCGCGCTCCTTGTCACTTTTGTCGGATCGATGATACCTTTTGCCACCATGTCGCCATACTCGTTCTTTGCCACGTCGAATCCGAAGTTGACATCCTTTGAAGACTTGATCTTATCGACGATCACGCTTCCTTCAAGGCCTGCGTTGATCGCGATCTGGCGGACCGGCTCCTCAAGAGAACGAAGAACGATCTGCATTCCCGTCTTGACATCGCCAGTTTCATTGGCGATTGCCGCTTCGACCGCTCTTGCCGCGTTTAAAAGCGCGATGCCGCCGCCAGGCACGATGCCTTCTTCGACCGCCGCACGGGTCGCTGCAAGCGCGTCCTCGATGCGCATCTTGCTTTCTTTCATCTCTGTCTCTGTGGCCGCGCCGACCTGAATGACCGCAACGCCGCCGGCAAGCTTAGCCAGGCGCTCCTGAAGCTTTTCACGGTCATAGTCGGATGTGGTCTCGTCGATCTGTACCTTGATCGAATTGATACGCGCTTTGATCTCGGAAGGATCTCCTGCGCCTTCGACGATCGTCGTATTTTCTTTATCGACCTTGATCTGCCTTGCTTTGCCCATCATGCTGATCGTTGCTTCTTTGAGCTCGATACCGATCTCCTCGGATATGACCTGCCCGCCTGTCAGAATCGCGATATCCTGCAGCATCGCTTTTCTTCTGTCGCCGAATCCCGGCGCTTTGACTGCAACACAGGTAAACGTGCCGCGCAGCTTGTTGACAACCAGCGTCGCCAGCGCCTCGCCTTCCACGTCTTCCGCGATGATGAGCATCTTCTTGCCCTGTTGTACGACCTGCTCGAGCACGGGCAGTACCTCTTGAATATTTGAAATCTTCTTGTCCGTAATAAGTATCAGCGGATCTTCAAGCACCGCTTCCATTTTATCGGTGTCCGTGACCATGTATGCGGAAGCATATCCTCTGTCAAACTGCATACCTTCGACAACAGCAAGCTCCGTCTTCATCGTCTTGCTTTCTTCCACTGTGATCACACCGTCGTTGCCGACCTTCTCCATGGCTTCCGCGATCAGCGTCCCAACCTCTTGGTCGCTTGCGGAAATGGCCGCAACCTCGGCGATCTCTTTTGAGCCCGCGATCGGCTTCGAGAGCGTTCTCAAGCTTTCTACCGATATATCGGACGCCTTTAATATGCCCTTTTTGATTCCCATCGGGTTCGCGCCCGCGGCTACATTTTTTAATCCTTCGCGGATGATGGCCTGCGCCAAAAGCGTCGCGGTCGTCGTGCCGTCACCGGCCACATCGTTGGTCTTTGTCGCGACTTCCTTGACAAGCTGTGTGCCCATGTTTTCAAAAGGATCTTCAACCTCTATCTCTTTCGCGATCGTCACGCCGTCGTTTGTGATCACGGGAGAACCGAACTTTTTGTCGAGCACGACGTTTCTTCCCTTTGGCCCCAATGTTATTTTGACTGTATCCGCAAGCTGATTAACACCCGCTTCCAGCGCGCGTCTTGCTTCTTCACCATATTTGATTTGTTTTGCCATGAATTTTCCCTCCTAATAAATTATTCGACTGTCGCAAGCAGATCGCTCTGGCGCACGATGATGTACTCTTCGCCGTTAAACTTGACTTCTGTTCCCGAATACTTAGAGTAAATAACCTTGTCGCCAATCTTCACCGTCATGGTGACTTCTTTTCCGTCCACCATTCCGCCAGGCCCGACCGCAATGACCTCGGCCGTCTGCGGTTTCTCTTTCGCGCTGCCCGTCAAAACGATGCCGCTCTTTGTTGTTTCTTCGCTCTCAAGACTCTTTATGACCACTCTGTCACCCAATGGTTTTATCGTCATAATATATCCTCCTTATAATAATATTATCAAAATATTAATTCCGATCTTGTTAGCACTCGATTTGATTGAGTGCTAACAAGTATTAATATAATATATAAGGGATATGATGGCAAACTGTATTGTCGGGTATATTCCGGTTAAATTTGCGTTATGTTACTATTATCATAAAATATCTCGCTCAATCTACAAGAATTAGCCGATTTCTTTTGATTGCGATATATCGGTAATTATTTCCCAATATGGCAGGACTTTTTTTGTCTGATGTTGAATTAATATCGTACATTAAAAAGGGGTGTTGCTATGGATAAATGGGATAAGCGTTTTATGGACCTCACCGAAACCATCGCCAAATGGTCAAGCTGTTATAAGGACGACCGCAACGTCGGCGCAATCATCGTTAAAAACAAGCGTATACTGACAACCGGCTATAACGGCGCGCCTTCGGGCCTCAAAAGCTGCAAAGAGAAAGGCGAGTGCATGCGGCAAAAGCTGGGCATACCGTCCGGAAAACAGCACGAACTTTGCTATGCGATCCACGCTGAACAAAACGCCATCATACAGGCGGCCAAACTCGGCGTGAGCATTGAAGGCGCCACGCTTTACTGCACTCATCAGCCCTGCGCAATATGCTCTAAAATGATCATCAATGCCGGCATATCCAGAGTCGTCTACGCCCATCCGTATCCTGACGAATTTTCTCAGGAAATATTCAAGGAATCGGGCATCAGTCTCGTTCACTACCGGTTATAGCCTGCAATTTCTTCGTACAATGTGTTGATAAAAGAAGCGATTTGATGTAATATAATGTGGTGTGCAGGGTTTTGCATACTATATTTTGTGATATAATAAAAAGGGAGGAATTATGGCAAAGGAATATAGCGCAAGCGATATTCAGGTTCTAAAAGGCCTCGACGCCGTCCGCAAACGCCCCGGCATGTATATCGGCTCGACCGGCCAGAAAGGGCTTCACCACCTGCTATGGGAGATCATCGATAATTCTGTCGACGAAGCGGCAAACGGGTTTGCCGATAAGATAAACGTGACGATACACGAGGACAATTCCGTGACGGTTGAAGACAACGGCCGCGGCATCCCCGTCGGGCTGCATCCCGAGCTCAAAGTATCGGGCGTCGAAGTCGTGTTCACACAGCTTCACGCGGGCGGCAAATTCAACAACGACACATACGCCTACGCGGGCGGCCTACACGGCGTGGGCGCATCCGTTGTCAACGCGCTCTCACGCTGGCTGATCGTCACCGTCTACGTCGGTGGCAATATTTATGAACAAAAATTTAAAAGTTATATGAAAAACGGCAAGATGGAAAGCGGCAGGCCCGCTACAAAACTTGAGATGATAGGAACCACAAAAAACAGGGGCACAAAAATCACTTACCTGCCTGACGACAGTGTCTTTGAAACGATCGCAATGAGTTTCGACACCGTCTCGTCCCACCTCCGGGTCATTTCTTTTCTGACAAAAAACGTCAGGATCACGCTCACAGACGAACGCATGATAAAAGACGGCAGGCCCAAGAAAGCCGTGTTCGATTATCAGGGCGGCATCGTCGACTTTGTACAGTACCTCAACGAGGAAAAAACCGTGCTGCATAAATCGCCGATATACTTTGACGGTGAAAAAAATGATGTCCGTGTCGAGATTGCGCTGCAATATAACGATACGTACAACGACAATACACTTTCGTTTGTCAACAACATACAGACGGCGGACGGCGGCACGCATGTCTCAGGGTTCAAATCCGCCCACACAAAGGTAATGAACGAATACGCGCGGCAATCCGGCCTGTTAAAAGACAAAGACGAAAATCTCTCAGGCGACGACTACCGCGAAGGCATGTCGGCCGTTATCAACGTCAAGATGAAGGACGCGCAGTTCGAGGGGCAGACGAAAGCGAAGCTTGGCAACACAGAGGTCAAAACGATCGTCGAAGGCATCGTGCAGGAAAAGTTATCGCTGTTTCTGGCCGACCTCAACAACACCGCGATCGCGACCGATCTTGTCGGCAAAGCCGTCAAAGCCGCCAGAGCCAGAGAAGCCGCGACAAAAGCCAAAAAGCTTGAACGCCAGCGAAGCAAGCTTGAAGGCGCGCCGCTTGTCGGCAAGCTCAGCAGCTGCAGCGGGCGCGACGCGTCCAAAAACGAGCTGTTCATCGTCGAGGGCGACAGCGCGGGCGGCAGCGCGAAGCAGGGCCGCGACCGCAGGTTTCAGGCGATACTGCCTCTCAGGGGCAAGCCGTTGAATGTCGAGAAAAAACGGCTTGACCAGGTGATGGAAAACGAAGAGTTCCGCTCGATCATCACCGCGCTTGGCACGGGCTTTGACGGCGTGTTTGAAGAATCGTCGCTCAAATACCACAAGATCATCATACTCGCGGATGCGGATCAGGACGGCGCGCATATACGCGCGATACTGCTGACGTTCTTCTACCGGTATTTCAAAGATCTCCTGACGGCGGGCCATATATATATCGGCAGGCCGCCGCTGTACCGCGTACATAAAGGAAAAAACTCAATTTACGCCTATACGGACACGGAACTTCGAGCAGCTCAGAACACGCTCGGCAAGGATTCGAATATACAAAGATACAAGGGGCTTGGCGAAATGAATCCCGAGCAGCTTTGGGAGACCACGATGGATCCGGCGAAACGGAAGCTTTTCAGGATCGACCTCGACGACGGCGCGGAAGCGGAGAGGCTTGTCACGATACTGATGGGAGACAAAGCAGAGCCCCGAAAATTGTATATCTCCGAACACGCGAACTTCAACAAGGAAGACAGCTTTTTAAAGATAGAAGGTGATCCGATTGGCTAACGATGAAACAGGCAACGAGGTTAATGGTGAAATAAACGGCGACATGATCACGCCAATCTCGATGGGCGATGTCATGCACGATTCGATGATACCCTTTGCGGAGTATGTCATCATGGACAGGGCTTTGCCGCGCGTCGAGGACGGCTTAAAACCGGTCCAGCGGCGCATACTCTACACGATGCTGGAGCTTTCATTGACCCCCGACAAGCCGCACAGAAAGTCCGCGCGTATCGTCGGAGACGCTCTTGGAAAATACCATCCGCACGGCGACACGTCGGTGTACGACGCGATGGTGCGCATGGCGCAGGATTTTGTGATGCGCGCGCCGCTGGTATCCGGGCACGGCAACTTCGGCAGCATGGACGGCGACAGCGCCGCCGCGATGCGCTACACCGAAGCCCGGCTCTCCCCGATCGCGATGGAGATGCTGGCACATATACAAAAGGACACAGTGCGCTTTTCATATAACTTTGACGATACGCTGAAAGAACCCGACATGCTGCCCGCACGCTATCCCAACCTTCTTGTCAACGGCGCCGCCGGTATCGCCGTCGGGCTTGCGACAAACATACCGCCGCACAATCTGGAAGAGGTCATCGACGGCGTGATTGCGCGCATCGCGAACCCGAAGCTGACGCTCGAAGAACTGATGGCGCACATCAAGGGCCCCGATTTCCCGACAGGCGGGTATATGCTGAACATTGACCAGTTGAAAGAGGCCTATGCGACGGGCCGCGGCAAGATCGTGCTGCGTGCAAAAACAAGCATCGAAAAAGGCCAGAACGGAAAGACAAAGATCGTGATCACCGAAATGCCGTATCAGGTCAACAAGGCGTCGATGCTCGAGAAAATACTGCGGATCACGGAGCAGAAAAAAGACATGTTCGCAGGCATCGCGGACATACGGGACGAGTCCGACCGTACGGGCGTACGGGCGGTCATCGAAGTACGTAAGGATTATGACCCAAAAAAGATTTTGAACTGTCTCTACAAATACTCTGACATGCAGACAACTTTTGGCATCAACATGGTTTGTATCGCGGACGGCCAGCCCAAACAGCTCTCGCTGATGAGCATGATCGACCATTATATCGATTTTCAGAAAGACGTCGTCACGCGGCGTACGAAATTTGATCTGGAGCGCGCGAAACAACGCGAACATATATTAAAAGGCCTGATGATCGCCGTACAGAACATCGACGAGGTGATACGTATCATCAAGGGCTCTTCGTCGTCAAA
>JAQTSP010000092.1 GCA_028711205.1 Eubacteriales bacterium
GGAAATGAATATGATGACGCCCGCCGAGGCAAAGATGCATCCCGCCAACAACCGGCTGACGGCCTATATCGGTATGGACGGTACGGTGGAAACAAGTTTCAAAAAGGCGCAAGTACAGGCGGGAGACAGGATTTTGCTTTGCTCCGACGGACTGACCGGAATGGTGGATGAAGCAACCATCGAGGATATCCTTGAATCGGAGGCGGACGCCGAGAATGCCGTTAAAAGGCTGGTGGAAACGGCGAACAATGCCGGCGGAACGGACAATGTGACCGTTGTCCTGGCGGATTTTGCAGAAAAGCGGGTTTCGTGAGATGGAAGCAAATACGCCGGCCGCATTTATACGCGATGTTCAACTGTTTAAACTGATGATTTTTATGTTGATATTTTAAAATATTATACAAAAAGGTCGAGAGAAATCATCAAAATGGCTGTATTAATATATGGAAGCAGATGAAAAGAACCCTTGGGATATGAAAAGACGCCTTGATACATACATTGTGTGAGGTTTTAGCAGAGGTAAGGAGGAAATGGTATGCTGAAGGAAAACGATACATTCAGGCTGATTCATTCGCTGGGCTTCGGGGCGTTCGCCCAAACGTGGAGGGCAAGTGTCATCGACAAGGATTTGGCGAAAAAATGGGGCGTTGATGAGGTCGCAATAAAGATCCCGCTTGACAAGGACAAGGAAAAGGCGTTAATCGATGAGATAAAGCTGAACGGTGCGCTGTACATGAAGCTGACCGAGATGGAGAGCAAAAATATCATCAGGTTTATCAGCTTTGACAAGTTTGACGACTGGATCGTCATGGTCATGGAATATGCCGAGAACGGCAGCCTCAGGGATATGATCGGAAAAGCGGGCAGGGGCAGGACGATGAAACCTGACAAGGCCGTCGGTATCATCCGGGGGATATTGGAAGGCCTCTCGGTCATTCATAATAATTACATTATTCACAGGGATATAAAGCCTGAAAACATACTGATGGTCGGCGAAATACCCAAAATCAGCGACTTGAGTGTCGGCAGGATTTTGAGGCCCAACGAAATGGCGTCGACGACAACAGGGACGATTTTCTATATGGCTCCCGAAGTTCTTCATACAGACTATGAGGGGGTTTATGCCTCGTACAATGCGGATATCTGGTCGGTGGGAATCACGCTGTATGAAATGCTTTTCGGGCGGTATCCGTTCGGTGTCAATGAAGTCATGCCTGTCGGAGATATCGTCAAAAAACTGGCCAACAGAAACAATGTGCTTGAATTCCCACGCAACGACAAAATACCTCCGGAACTAGAAAAGATTATCGTGAAATCGCTGCAAAGGAACCCGAATGAACGCTATGAGCATGTTGAAGAAATACTGGAGGATATCAACAGGCTGTCGTCACCGGATAAAGAAGAAATAGAAAAAGCGATTGCGCAAATACATCAGCTTGTCGATAAGGCGGTGCAGCCCGATCAGGCGGAAGCACAGTTTAAGGAAATATTGAAGGATTGCCCGGACTCGTCCCGAATCTATCTGAATATCGGAGAGTTCTTTAACAAATGCGGCAGCTATGACAAAGCGATCGATTCGTTTAAAAAAGGGTTGGAAATTGACCCCGGCAGCGCAATACTTCACTGGGGGCATGCAATGGCCTGCCATAAGAAAAAGAACAATGTATCGGCCGTTAAGTCCATACAAAAGGCATTGGACTGCGGGCTTGAGCCCAGCCTTGAACGCTATGCGAAACTGTTGATGGAGACGCTTAAAAGCCCGTTAAAAAAGGAGGTATAGGGGAATGCCAAAAGATAATGACGCCAATACAAAAGAGTTTATGGCACAGGAAATTTGGAATGAATTCATAACGGATGTATTGGAAATCATTCGCAAAAAAAGGGAGCTGGAACAGGAAAAAGCCGAAAAAGAACTGGAAACTGAAAACAAGATAAAAAAATTGCTTTTAAGATTCATTGAGGTTTCGGATTCTTTCGAGAACGTATTCAAGAATATTGATCCCGTGATTGGAGAGGCGGACAGCCGGACACAGTCATGGGTCTCAAATTTCAGTACAATATACAATATGCTCCAGAGAGCGTTAAAAGAATGCGGTGTTGTACCAGCCGAAACGTTAACCGGCAGCAAGGCAAGCCCGTATTGGCACAACGTTATTGAAACGGTCAGCCAATCGGGTTTCGAGGATGAAACCATCGTTGAGGAGATAAAAAAGGGGTATCTTTTTGAAGGAAAGCTGATAAGGATGGCGGATGTCAAAGCCGTCCGGAATCTTTAAAATAAATTTATTTTTTATAAAGGAGCGATTATTATGGGAAAAATCATTGGAATTGACCTGGGAACCACAAATTCTGTTTTGGCAACGGTCGGCGTTAAAGGATGCAGGGTCATCCAGAACAAGGAAGCCGAACAGATGACACGTTCTATTGTGGGAATATATAAAAACGATTACCTTGTGGGGACACCCGCTTTGAACAGGTGGTCCCTAGCGCCTAAAGACACGATCAATTCGATCAAAAGACTCATGGGCAGGGGCGTTTCGGATCCCGAGGTGGAAAAGGTCAAAAGCTCATACCGTTATGAGATCATGGAGCCTTCGGACGGCACAAGGGACAGCGTCTGTGTCAAGCTTGGCGGCAAGGAGTTCTCGCCGGTGGATATTTCCGCGATGATATTAAAGAAGCTGAAAACGGATGCGCAGGCCGCACTGGGAGAAGAGGTCACGCATGCGGTCATCACGGTGCCCGCGTATTTCAGCGACAAACAGGTGGCGGCGACGAGGGATGCCGGAAGAAAGGCCGGGCTGAGGGTCATGAAAATCATTGACGAACCGTCTGCGGCCGCAATCGCCTATAATCTTGATTCGGGGGAAAAGGACGCAAAGGTTGTGCTCGTCTATGACCTGGGCGGCGGAACTTTCGATATTTCAGTGCTGATGATGACGGCCGGCACGCATGCGATATTAAACAAGGAAGGCGACATGTGGCTGGGCGGCGATGACTTCGACAAACTGATAGTCGATTATTTGACCGATTATATCGAAACGGAATACCGGATCGATCCCAAGAGTGATGACAGGTTTATGGTGACGCTTAAGCAGGAAGCCAAAAAAGCCAAAGAAATGCTCAGCGCCGCAAGAGCGGCCCAGATATTGATACCCGGCCTTCTGCATGATTCCTCGGGAAACATGCTGGATATCGACCTGGAGATAACGCGCGAATATTTTGAAAAGAAGGCGTCGCCATTGGTGAAAAGGACGGTCGATCTGGCAAAACTGGCGGTTCAGAATGCCCATCTGAATTTGGAAGACATCGATTGCGTGCTGATGGCCGGCAATGCGACCTGTATCCCTTTGGTGCAGCATGCGATGGAAAAACTGTTTGGCAGTGAAAAAATATTAAGGTCAATCCATCCGAAATATTGTGTTGCCATGGGCGCCGCCATCGTGGCCGCGTCCGCACCCCAAATCGAATGTCCCGAATGCGGCTGGAAGAACGACTTAACAGCAGAAAAATGTGAAAAATGTAATTATATGTTTGACTTGGACGTCAGGCCGACAAAAACATGTCCGCACTGCAGCCATGAAAATGATATCGACGCAAAAACATGCAGCGCTTGCGGCGAGATGATACCGCTTCCGCCGGAACCAACGGCGCCTTTTGCATACGGCATTCAGACCGCCGGGGATGTATTCAACGTTTTTATACAGAAAAACGACAAATACCCGACGCCGGAAGAGGAAAGAAAATTTCAGGAATTTAAGACCATTTATCAAAACCAGCGGAGCGTCAGCATACCGGTATATGGCGGAAACAACAGCGAGAAAGCGAGCGCCAATAAAAAACAGGGCGAGGCGTCTGCGATGCTGCCGCCCAATCTTCCCGAAGGCGCCGTAGTCCGTATAAAGCTCTGGCTGGATGCGGACGGAGCGTTTGATATTTCCGCACAGCTGGAAAACGGAACGGATCTTCAGCCGAGAATACTGCGGGGAGGAAAAGACCAGAAGGCGGAGGAGAAGATCAGAGAGATAGGGAGCAAAATCGCCTATAAAGGAGACGGTATACCGCCGAAGAAAAAAGTCATACTGGAGAACAAATATAGAAAGGTCATCGATCTGTATAACCGGGGCGATATGGAAGATGCGTATGCCTTTGCTACAGAGCTGGATTCCGAAATCGACAAGCCGGTTCTTCCGGAGAATGGAAGCTTATTAAAGGAGGCAAGGGGAACATCCAATTTTGCCAAATACATTGTCAGCGAATATGGCTGGCTGATAGGGACGGACGCGTATCAGCTGAACGCGCTGATCGCGGAACTCGATGGCGCCATCGTGAAAACAACGCCGGGCAGTGAAACGGCAGCAAAGGATCAAGAGCTGATCAAAGAGAAAAAAGAAGAATTGAACAGGGCATTAAACGATGTCATTGATGACAACAATCTGCTCAATGTATTTTTGTCGATGCATGCCGAGATTTCAAGCAGAATAATGCCTTTAAATCCAGTCGAGGGAAACAGCCTGACGGAAGAACTAGAACGGATCGAGATAGAGTTTAAGAACAAAGACAGCGCGGCTACCGCAAAACTCAACGCATTTTCACAAAAATTAAACAATAAACTTAAGGAAATCAAGAGAGAGCCGGAAAACAGAAAGTGTACCGAATGCGGTGCAGTGAACAGCCCCAATGCCACCAGATGCGCGTCATGCGGCGCGAATCTGGATGTATTGAAAAGCGCGAGTATCCAGAATATTTTATCCAACTCGTTTAAGGGAGACATTAAATGAAAGATCCTTTGCAGACCGCAAAAACGCCATACGAAATTTTGGGTGTGGAAGAGGATGCAGAGCAATCCGCTGTCAATAAAGCGTTTAAAGACAGGTTGTTATCCGGCGATAATATCGCTGAGATCAACAACGCCAGAAATACGTTGTCCAGGCCCAATCAGCGGGCGTTTGCCGATATTTTTCTCTACGACGATACGTTTTTGAACCAGATGAAACCGTCCGCGAGCAATAGCGCGCTGACCGGCGGCAGAAGCAATACGAAGGAAGCCTGGGGCAATATTTTATCAAAACTTTTTCCGAACAAAGCATATCTGCACAGCATGGCGGTATTGTCTTACTGGTGGGCTGTGAACAGCGAAGAGAAAAAGCTCGGGGGCGGTGATTTATGCAATACGGCCGCTGATCCGCCCGGCGATACCGACCTGTGGATGGATACGATCGGATACTGGTCGGTTTTGATTACCAATACCGATATGTTAAGGTCATGGGCATCAAGAAGAGCCGGTATTGATCTGAACGTTTTGTCCGGCGATATCGAAACGCATTTTAAAAACCTGTTTTATAACTATGGCGAAAGATATAAAAAAGAAGGGCGCGAAGAAGATGCAAAAAGGTTTCAATCTTATGGGCTCAAGTTTTTAACAGAAGTCAACGCCGGACGCAGCCTGTATAAACTTAAAATCAGGATAAGCAGAAGAGATGACAGTTTTTATGCATGCGGCGGCAGGATATTCCTAAAAAGTATCGGACTGTTCGATTTGGCCATAGCGGAAATAGAAAAGGGAGAAAATCATATTAATAGCGGTTTTGTGGTGAATATAACGCCTTTGATGGCTGAAATCAAGGATGAATCGAAAAAAGAGTCCGCGGTAGAAAAAGCGAAAGCGGTTTTGATGAACCTTTCCGAGTTCGGCGAAATCGCGTACCTGATGATGGAAAAGAAATTTGATGATGCGCTTGAGTGGCTGGAATCGCTTCCCGACGAGAGGAAATCAGAAGGCAAAGTCGTCAAACTGTTTTCACAGAATTATTTCGAAAAAGGCAAAATAGAGTTTAATGCCAACAAATTCGATCTGGCTTTTGACCTTTGGATGATGGCGCTTCGGGAAGCCGGCGGAAGATAGGGCAGAGGCAGCCGTTCGGGCTGCCGGCATATAATCAGGCATAATGCGGATAGAAAGGTAAAACATTTATGGCAGTAATATTGGTGATAATAGGAATAATATTTTGTATTTTCGGATGTATCGGACTTATTGTCGCAGCTGCCGGAGAAGTACCGTTTACAGTCTTGATGGTATATTTGATAATGTTCCTGCTTGGAGACCGGTTTATTATTTGGGGGATAAAATTAAGGCGGAAAAGAAAAGGCGGCGATGTCAAAGGAAGCGCCTATAAAAAGACAATGGGCGTTATGGGCAGCCTGTTTATACTCTTTGGGTTTTCGGGATGTATTGTCGGGGTGAATTTTTCCGCCATAAATTTTCTGGCATGTTTAATGATGTTCTCAATTGGGATATGGTTCTTTGTCCGGGGAATCAAATCAGGCGGCAAACGAAGCTATGTTAATGCGGTGAAAGAAACAGCGGGCTATGAAAACGAGGAATTTCTTGAAGAAACCCCGCGCTCCGTTACGTCCTCGGTGCCGCTGAACAAGGCCGCACCAGCACCGTCTGCGAGGCCTCCGGTTTCTTACGCGGCGCCGGCAGCGGCGCAGGGCAGAAAGGGTGTCAGTCAGGAAAAGAGGAACGCTTTAAGCGATACGGAATCAAAGGAACTGTTAAAAACAATTCAAAATCAAATCGCCAAGCTTGTCAACAAGAAGGCCGCCGCACTGCAAAAGAACGATCCTGAAACGGCGATAGAAATACTTGAAAAAACAGTTGCTCTTGTCGAAAGCAACGAGATAAAATCGCGGCTCGGCGAGCTTTTGACCGAAAGGAGCATCACCAGTATAAACGAGGCCCGCGAAAACGACGGTGATGACACTCTCGCGATATTGGAGAGAGAAGTCGTAAACCTGGAACGTGCAGCAAAACTGGGGAGTAAGCGCGCGGCTGATAATCTTGAG
Organism: Eubacteriales bacterium; assembly: GCA_028711205.1. Taxonomy (GTDB): domain Bacteria; phylum Bacillota; class Clostridia; order Christensenellales; family SZUA-584; genus JAQTSP01. The sequence continues at coordinate 6,850 of JAQTSP010000092.1, forward strand.
GCTGCAAAAAACATACTTAAATCGGCCAGGGAAGATATGGGCTATTCCTTAAGGGAAGCCCGGCAGGCGGTCAAGCAGGCGGATATCAAGGCGGCAAGCCATGACTTGGGCGGCGCGATCCGGATACTTGAGGATGTGCTGAAAAAAACACGCGAAAAAGGAGACCAGGCGCGTATCAAAAAAAAGATCGCGGCTTATCTTAACACACGGGCTGTCGAAACGGCGAACCGCATCCAGGGCATGCTTCAGAAAAAAATGGATCAGGAGATCAGCCGTATGGGTATAGTCAAAGGGTTGGGCAATCAAGGAATGGGAAACCTTTTTGGCGGACTTTACGGTTACGGCGAGTATCATACGTGCAATGTGGGGTTATGCAGTTCTCAAGCTGCTTATAAAGTGACACTGGAAGGATACGGGGAAATATATTTATGTTACTCACATTACAACAGATTACACGCGATAATGGATGGGGCGCACAGCCTGGGAAGCAAAACCAGAGCCGAAATCGTATCCGCCAAAAAGGATTTAATAAAAGCATACAAGTATGAAAAAAGCGAATTGGTCAAAAAGAATCTGAGGGAAGTCGAAAAAATTGCGGTCAAGGTGGCGTATTGGTGATGCCGGGTAGTCGGTGAAATCAGCCGTTAAAGGAGAAGTAATATGATCGATTGTATATGCCAGTATGGCAAAAATCTAAGCGATGAGCATGAGAAGTGTCCATATTGCGGCACTGATCTTAAACTGCTGCGTAAAATAAAAGAGTTTCCATGCCAATATATCGAAGCCGGCGCCAGGATGCTTGAGCAGGGTCGGATTGAGGAAGCCGTCCGCTATCTGGAAACATCAATATCATTGAATCCAAAAGCGGCTGGGGCATATAAATTATTGGGAGATATATTTGTAAAAAAGGGGCTGTATGACGAAGCGGTCAATTATTATGATAAAGCGCTTGCTCTTGATGACGGGGACCAGGAAACGATAGACGCCATGGCGTATGCTAAGGAAGCTAAAGATAAGAGCATTGAGGATAACCAACGAAGAAACAAAAGGAATCGATTGCTTAAAAAGATGGTCATAATCATTCCGGCTGCGGCTTTTATTGTGGGCCTCGCTGTTTTGCCGGCCATAGCTTGGCTTTTTCCGGAGGAGACTCCGGTGGCTGCGATAACGGAAGAAAGCATCATCAACGAACTGGCCGGATTTGATTCGCTGGACGGAGTTCAATTGACGGTCGATCTTGAAGGGGACATATACATGGTCTCCGGCGTCGTGCAGAATGAATTGCAAAAAACACTCATCAGCGATCTGATAGAAAATATGGTTGACCGGGTCAATTTGCAGGGAGTAACGATTATAGAAGAGGAAACCCCGGATTATGATGAGGATGAACGGCCCGATTTAAATGAAATTGCCGAAGAGATTGCCGGGAGCATAAAAGCCAATGAGGCGCTTGAGGGTATTGATATCACGGCCGAAGTATCCGGCGAAACTCTCGTCATATCCGGCAGTGTGCCTTCTGATATTTATAGTACGCTGCTTAACGAAATCGCCGGCCACATCACCGGAGATTTCAAGATTGATATCGACGCCCTTACGGTTGAACCGGAGCCACAGAAAGTGCTTTATACAGTCAAACCAAACGATACGTTGTATACGATCGCAGAAGCCTTTTATGAAAACGGGCGCTTATGGCCGCTGATCTATGATGCAAACAGGGATCTGATTGATGATCCCAATATCATCAGAACCGGACTCGTGATTGAAATACCATCCGAATCGGAATAGGCTTTTGTGCAAAGCATGGCGTATAACGGCTGTTTGGCATCGCATATTATCTTTGCAGCGACAATATAGCGGGCGCTGCGAAGAAAAATGGGTATGAGAATGTCCGCGAGGCTACAGAAGAGGCGCTGAAGGATTCAAGTAATAATATACGCGAAACATCAGTTTGCGGATATGTAAAAAGGAGAAAAAGTCATGGGGCTTATTAAACCGGATGTCAAAGAACTGGCGGAAAGGCGCGATGTGGAAGGGCTGATTGAGGCGTTGCATGATGAAAATGATGCGGATGTACGCAAGGCGGCTGCGAAAGCGCTGGGTCAAACTGGTGATGTGCGGGCGGTGGAGCCGCTGATCGTGGCGTTGGGGGATATGTACGAGGATGTTTGCAAAGCGGCGGTAGAAGCGTTAGGCCAAATTGGTGATGCGCGGGCGGTGAAATCGCTGATAGCGGCACTGGAGGATGGATGGACTATACGCTATAACGCTGCGAAACAGCGGGACAAGACAGACGATACATATGTTGATGAGTCGACAGCGCAGAGGCAAAAGTCACTGGAAGTAGCGCTGCAGTATAGT
>JAQTSP010000093.1 GCA_028711205.1 Eubacteriales bacterium
GTCGACCACGGTAAAACCACGCTGGTCGACCAGATGCTGAGGCAGTCGGGTGTTTTCAGGGCGAACGAAGCGGTCAGGGAGCGCGTGATGGACTCAGAGGACCTGGAACAGGAACGCGGCATCACAATACTCGCGAAAAACACCGCGGTCGCGTATAAAGGGACAAAGATCAACATCGTCGATACGCCGGGACACGCCGATTTCGGCGGTGAGGTCGAGCGCGTGCTGACCATGGTCGACGGTGTGCTGCTGCTGGTGGACGCGTTTGAGGGCTGCATGCCGCAGACGCGTTTTGTGCTGAAAAAAGCGCTGGCGCTGGGCAAGCATGTGATGGTCGTCATCAACAAGATCGACCGTCCGGGCGCGCGGCCGGAGCATGTTGTGGACGGCGTGATCGATCTGTTTATCGCGCTTGGCGCGACAGAAGACCAGCTCGATTTTCCCGTCGTGTACACGTCCGCAAAGGAAGGCACGGCATCACTGAAACAGGACGGGCAGGAGAGCGATATCTCCGCGCTGTTCGAGGCGATACTCGAATATGTACCGGCGCCCGAAGGTGATATCGACGGCAAGCTCCAGCTGCTGGTCGCCAACATCGACTATGACGATTACCTGGGGCGCATCGGTATCGGCCGGATTGAGCGCGGATCGGTCAAAAAAGGCATGCAGGCTGTGCTGTGCAAAGATGACAGCACCACGCAGAACGTTAAAATCACGAAGCTGTTTGAGTTCTCGGGGCTGAAGCGCTGCGAGACGGACAGCGCTCGCTTTGGTGATATCGTCGCGGTCGCGGGGATTTCGGGTATCAACATCGGCGAGACGGTCTGTGACCCCGAGTGTATCGCGCCGCTGCCTTTTGTCAAAATCGACGAGCCGACGGTGTCGATGAACTTTTTGGTCAACGACAGCCCGTTCGCAGGCAGAGAAGGCAAGTATGTCACGTCGCGGAACCTCAGGGAACGGCTCTGGCGCGAGCTCGAGACAAACGTCAGCCTGCGCGTGGAAGAGACGGGCGCGACGGATTCGTTCAAGGTATCGGGGCGCGGAGAGCTTCACCTGTCGATACTGATCGAGACGATGCGGCGCGAAGGATACGAGTTTGCGGTGTCGCGGCCGCGCGTCATACTTAAAGAAGACAAGGGAAAGGTTCAGGAACCGTATGAGCTCTTGATGATCGATGTGCCGGGCGATTATACCGGCGTCGTGCTCGACAAGCTGACGGCGCGAAAGGCCGAGCTTGTGGATATGCACACAGAGGCGGGAAGCACGCGGCTGGAGTTCAAGATACCCGCGCGCGGCCTGATCGGATACCGGAACGAGTTTTTGACGGACACGAAGGGCAACGGCATTTTGAACCATATATTCAGCGGATACCGCGACTGGGCGGGGGATATCCCCGAGCGCCAGAGAGGTTCGATGGTCGCGCATGAGATGGGAGAAACGACGGCGTACGGGCTTTACAGCGCACAGGAGAGGGGCCGGCTGTTTATCGGTGCGGGCATCCATGTCTATGAGGGCATGATCGTCGGCGAAAACGCGCGGGCCGAAGATATCGTGATCAACGTGTGCCGTAAGAAACAGCTGACCAACGTGCGCGCGTCAGGGTCGGACGACGCGCTCAAACTGACGCCGCACGACGTACTTAGCCTTGAGCAGTCGCTTGAGTTTATTGCCGACGACGAATTTGTCGAGGTGACGCCAAAGAGCATCCGCCTGCGAAAGACGGTACTTGGCAAGGGCGACCGGGCCAAGGCGCATAAATAAACAGAAACTAACAACGAAGAACGGCTTGTCGGGCGCGTTCTTTTTTAATGGCAGGAAGGTAATATTTTGTAATTCAGTTATGACGGGTGTATAATAACAGATATCAATAGTACAGCGGAGAATGGTTTTGTAATCGGCAAACGGGGTTTTTGTAATGAAAGATATCAAAGAAACCATCGTCAAACAAAGGGAATAGGCCGGTGGTGCACCGCAGCCTGATGCTCGATATTCCCGTACGGTACGTGCCGTATCAAAACAAGCTTGGGTGGATCAAAAAGCTGATGTAACCGTTAATCATCAGGAAAGCATCTGCTGCACGGCTTTTTGCCCTCTTGTATCGCCTGCTCAAGCGATACCGGAATTTTTGAAGAAGTCAGGTAGGAGCAGTCTTGTTTGTGGTATTTTGTACCGCTTTCTGTGACGTATACGATATCTTCGTTTGCGTAATACCCGGTGATATCCGTCGGTTCGTCTGTTTCATTGCGTACCACGACGCCGCCCTGAGCCACGATATCCGAGCCGCAGGCCGAAAAGACAAGTATCAATATCAGCAGATATGCAAAAAGGCTTTTTTTCATCGCAGACACCTTCTGTGTTATTACAATAAGATTATACAATTTGCGTCAGCTTTTTTAAACTAAATATTTAAAACATAAAAAATTTTGACGTTTTACCGATAATAAAATTAATATTTATGATAAGGTTTTCTGGAATGGCAAGCTTTGCAAACCACGATAAAAACGATATAATATAGGGAGTAAAAGCGATAGTAAGGGGGATATTCATGGAAAGCGGTTTATATGGCAAGTTCCCATTTTACACGGGAATGAATGATGCCCATAAATTACTTCTGCACGACGGAGCAGTGAAAAAGCAGCTTGCCAAAGGACAGATACTGATGGGCGATAACGATCACTGCAACGGTATTCCGCTTGTGATCAAGGGGCGCCTGAGGCTTTTTCGGATATCAAGCAAGGGCAGAGAGATGACGCTATACAAGATCAACGAAGGAGAGCTCTGTATTCTTGCGGCGGTATGTGCAATGGGCAACATCAAGTACGACTTTTCTCTTGAGGCCGAAGAAGACAGCCTGCTTGCGAACCTTTCGGCCGATGTCTTTAAAGACCTTCTGCAAAAGAGCGAGCCGTTTAAGACATACGTGTTCAATACGCTGGCGGAAAAACTGCTCCAGGCGATCGATACCATCGAGATGGTCGCGTTCGTCAGCATCGAAGAGCGTATACTCGAATACCTGGCGGAAAACTCAAACGATTTGGGCGAGGTCAAAACGACGCATGAGAAAATGGCGATCGACCTTGGGTCGTCAAGAGAGGTTATCTCAAGACAGCTCAAGAAAATGGCGGAAAAAAATATGCTGACGATAAACCGTGGGAAGATCATTTTAAATATTTCATGTAAAAAGTAACTATGTCACAGATATATTTTTTGTCGTACTTTATTCTTTATTTAAAGAAAAATAAATATAGTATAAAGAAGGAGTGTCGTATATGGCAAAAAATATTACAATGGATAATTTTAAACAGGAAGTCATTGAGACCGACAAGCCGGTGCTGCTTGATTTCTGGGCGTCGTGGTGCGCACCCTGCAGGATGCTGGGGCCATCGATAGATAAATTGACCGAAGAATATGCCGATACCGCCGTGATCGGGAAGGTGAACATAGACGAGCAGCGCGAGCTGGCCGAGCACTTCGGCGTGATGAGCATACCCAGCGTTTTTGTGATCAAAAACGGCAAGGTGATCGACAGCGCTGTGGGTGTCCGGCCAAAAGAATATTATAAGGGCGTTCTTGATAAGGCGATATCAAATTAGTCGAGAGAAAGCGGCAGTCCATCGCGGACGGGCCGCTTTTTGTTTTTCGAAAAACCGTATGTTTAAGAGGCTGGTTAATGTTCCGTCAGCGTTTTGACCCATTCTTTGTTTTCGATCAGCGCGCATCCGCCGCGGCTTTCCTTGAGCATGTGATGGTTGTCGCGTATCTTAAGAAGCAGCCTTGACCCCAGTGCCTCTTTTAAAGGTTTGCCGGAGACGGTCGTGTCCGAATATGGCGCGAACGGGCATGCCTCGAGCGAGCCGGTGGAGCTGATATGCAAAAAACCTCTGCCCGAAGCCAGGCACCCGCCGTACTTTTCTTCATCTCCCGGCAGCGATATGACCAGCATGCGGTGCTTTGCCGCAAGCGAATCTTCGATTTTCCGCAAATGCTGTTTCTGTGCGTCTGTCAGGCACAGAGAGAAATCGCCTTCGGACGGTACAAATTCGATCAAGAATACAACACCGCAGCCATATGATTCAAGCTGCTCAAGGTAGCTTGACATAACCACCTCATCAAAGTTTTCGTTTGTCAGCGTCACGGACGCGCCGAATAACCGGCCTTCTTTGTCAAGGCTGTCCATGACGGACGTAACGGCGTTAAACATGCCGTCTCCGCGCCGCGCGTCGGTTGTCTCTCTGCCGCCTTCGATGCTGATGATGGGAACGAGGTTTTTTAATGTATCCAGTTTTTTTATGATGGCGCTGCGAAGAAGCAGCCCGTTGGTAAACATCACAAACAGCGTGTCCGGATGTTTCTCCGGGATGTCCAGTATGCCCTTCTTCAAAAGCGGTTCTCCGCCGGCGATCATGATCACCGCGACGCCCAGAGCAATCGCCTCGTCCACGATCCGGCCGATTTCAGCAATGTCAAGCTCTCCCGATTTGTCTCTTTGCTGCCCGCAGGCATAGCATCCCTTGCATGAGAGGTTGCAGTCATTGGTCACGCTCAGTATCAAAATGGGCGGCACGATAAGATCCTCATTCTTTGCATACGCGTTTCTGATTTTAGCCTGTTTTTTCAGGTTCGCCGATATTTTAGCAAAATCTTTGAAATACGCCGGGCGCCGAAAAAGATATTTCTTGTTGTTAATCAGCCAATCGGTCATCGACCGGTTGAAAATCTGTATACCCTGATTCATGAGCGGTTTCATTTTCCTCGTTTTTTCTTTAACCATATCGTCATTATAATATAATACGGATGTTAAAACGATATTTTTTACAAAATCTTATTATGTATTTTTGAGATGAGTATTGTTTGGACTCTGTAAGATAATTATTGCAATCCAAAGTATATCATTTTACGGCGGGAGATGCGGTAAATGGATATTGATGTACTCACACAAATAAAACTTTATTATGATACGTTTGCAAAATCACGGAAGAAACTGGCTGACGCCCTTTATCATCAGGTGGAATCCCTTATCATCAGGTGAGGCCTTAATATGATCTGCTTGGATTTTATATCCAAGCTTGTTTTGCTCTTGATTATTTTTATCAGCAGATTTGCGCTTGATATACCGATCTGCATACTGGGCAACGCGACAGTAGAAAGTTTTGGATTTGTAAAAGCGCTGTATTCAATATTGTCGATCCCCATCAAAGCGACATCCTGCGGTATTTTGATATTCTCTTCACTCAAAGCCTGCAGCGCGCCGATGGCAATGTAGTCGCTGTAACACAGCAGCGAAAACGGCGGAGAAATTTTCTTTAAAATCTTTTTTGTCAGCTCGTAACCGTCGCTGATATAGAGCGCGCCTGAAAATACAAGACCGCTGTCTATCGGCAGGCCGCTCTCGGCAAAAGCCTTGTTATAACCCAGCATTCTGTTGCGCGCCGTAGACACATCGAGATTGCTGTTTATGAAAACCACTTTCCCGCCTTTTTTTTCAAGAAGATACTTGGTGGCCAGGTATCCTGCGCTGATATCGTCCGCTATGACATACGTATCGGTTATTTCATCGATATATCTGCTGAACAGTACATAAGGGATATGGATGCCTTTCAGCATTTCAACATTCTGTTTGTTGCCAAGTGCGGGAGCCATAATAATACCCGCGACATTTAAAGATCTTAAATCGTTGATGAACATTCTTTCTCTTTTTGGATCCTCATTGCTGTTAAATATGATGCTGTGATAATTATTTAATGAGAGTACCCGCTCGACGCCTTTTATCGAATTGGCAAAGTAAGGATTAGAATTATCCGCAACGATTACGCCAATCAGACTGCTCGATTTTGTTCTCAGATTTTTTGCAAGCGCGTTTGGAATATAATTCATTTTTTCGGCCATTTCCAAAATCTGTTTTTTCCGGGCCTCGGATATATCGGGATGATTGTTAAGCGCTTTTGACACCGTCATTGCTGTGACGCCCAGCTCTGATGCAATATCCTTAAGTGTTATGTTTTTTCTCATTAAGTCCTCCAAATAAAAAAATAAAAATAAAATCATTGACAAAATAAATAGAGTATGATAGTATTACCACATCAAAGAGTTATCGATAAAGTAATCGATAAAGTTATCGAAAACCTCCGCTTAACTGATTATCGCATAATAGTTAAGCAAATGCAACATATTTGGGATATGCGTCAGGACTTTTGTTTAAAACGATTAAAAAAAGAAAACATAATATAGACAGAAATTTTTAAAATTTATATCTTAAGGGAATTGCTTCTTTGTTAATCTCAGAAGTAATAATAAATTTGAAAGGTGAAAAAATTATGGCAAAGAAAAAGATCAGGTTAGCTTTGGTAGGGGTTGGCAATTGCGCAGGTTCATTGGTGCAGGGCATTTATTTTTATACAAATAGCTCTGTAGCTGAGGAACAAGGGGGGCTGATGCATTACAACCTGGGCGGATACGAGCCCTCTGACATTGAAGTTGTTTTGGGTTTTGATATCGACTCGAAAAAAATTGGTAAAGATGTAAGCGAAGCGATATGGGAATGGCCAAACTGTGCATACAAAATAGGGGATGTTCCATTTATGAACGCTCCGGTTTTAAAAGGGCCGGTGCTGGACGGTGCGCCGGAACACTTGCGCCATTATTACGGGAAAGATTATTTTACGGTTGACGAAAATCATCCTCCTGTTGATGTGGCACAGGCATTGAAGGACAATAATATCGACGTGATACTCATCAATCTTCCTACAGGTTCGTATGAAGCGGCACGTTATTATTTGGAAGCAGCAAAGACAGCAAAGTGCGGTATCGTCAATGGTATCCCGGAACTTCTCGCAAGCGATAAGAAAGTTGCACAGGGTTGCATGGATGCGGGAGTGCCTATTCTTGGTGATGACTGGAAGAGTCAGATCGGCGCCACCATTGTTCATCGTGCCCTGGCAAAGCTTTTTGAGGACAGGGGTATTAATATTAAAAAATCTTACCAATTAAATTATGCAGGGAACACAGATTTTATTAACCTGGTCATGAGAGGCGAGACAAAGCACGTCACGAAACATGACGCGATCTCCAGCATATTGAAAAAAGATACACCTATCGCACCGGGATTTGCCTTTGTGGACAATCAGGGAGATCAAAAGACGGCAAGGATACTGATAGAAGGTACAAAATTTGGTGGTGCGCCGGTAAGATTATTGTTGCATCTTGAAGTGGAAGATTCGCCGAATTCTGGCGGTATCAGTATAGATGCTGTGCGTTGCTGTAAGTTGGCTATGGATAGAGGCTTATCCGGAGCAATAGAAGCGCCGTCATCTTATTTCTTTAAACATCCTCCGGTTCAGTATACGGATGACGAATGCAGAGAATTGTTAGAAGATTTCATCGCCGGCAAATAACAGCCACACTTAAAATGATTTTATATGAATTGGCAGCTTAGATTTTGTGGAAGGTATTGGAACATGGATAAACAATTGGACGTAGTGGTTATCGGGAATATTATCAACGAGACGATAAAATTCCCGAACAAAACCATAGGGCCGGTATTGGGAAGTCCGGCTGCATACTCAAGTCTTGTGATGTCCGCCGTGGGCACCAGGGTGGGGCTGGTTTCGTATTATGGATCTGACACGAGCGAGTGGATGAGCCAGCAGCTTGACGACGTGGATCATACGGGGCTGATCTTGCATGAGCGCAGCACAACAAACTTTCTGCATTACCGGAAAGACGGAACAAAATATGTTGAATATGTGTATAAAGCGCCGGATATATTTGCGAAGGATATACCCAGAGAATATCTGGACTGCGATTATTTCTACATTTGTCCCATGGATTATGAAGTGGATATAAGCGTCAATAAAATGCTTTATGAAATGGGGAAGAATGTCGTTGTCGATCTGGGAGGATACGGCGGCGCGACTTCAAAGGAATACTATACGATATTTGATGCAAAGGGCGATAGTATACTGTCCGAAGTGGCTAAATACAGCACAATCATAAAGGCGAGCCGTGAGGATTTGACGCACATTGCACCCGGCATGAATCTGGACAGCATTTCAAGGTACTTTTTCTCAAAAGGCGCAAAAATATGTGTTGTGACACTTGGAGAGAAGGGCAGCTATTTGAAAAAAGAGGGCGAACAGGAAGTCCAGATAGAGAGCTTTATGGCCGATAATCCTATTGATTTCACAGGCGCAGGCGATTCTTTCGGCGCCGGATTTATGGCAAGCCTCAGCCAGGAGCCTGACATCAATAAAGCGATTATTTATGGCAATGCTGTTGCTTCATTGGTGATTGAGAAAACGAGAGGCTGTATCAAGGAGAGGATGCCCTCGTTTAACGATGTTGAAAATCGGATTAATCAAATATATGAAAGGAAGATGTAAAGATGAAAAAAATTGGAGTAGGCATTATTGGCAGCGGTTCAATTGCCGAGATTGGTCATTGCCCTTCCATACAGGCCTTGCCAAACGCGGAACTCATCGCACTGTGTGATACCAACAAAGATTTTCTTGAGTCCATGGCGAAAAAATGGGAACCGAAGAGAACGTATTCGGATTATCATGATATGCTTGGTGACAAAGATATCCAGGTCGTGATCGTGGCGACCCCGAACAGGTATCACGCACAGCAGGCCATCGACGCCATGCGCGCAAAAAAGCATGTGATCGTCGAGAAGCCGTTCGCGTGTACACACGATGAAGCGTGGGCCATGGTCGACGTATGTAAAAAGGAAGGCGTGTTCCTGATGGCCGGCACGAACCAGCGGTTTTGGGAGCAGAACGTTATCGCGCGCAGGCTTATCGACGACGGTTTTATCGGCAAGCCGATGATGGGCCGCTCGTCGCTGCACGAAGGCTGGGGGCTCTATCATGAGCAGCTTTCTTTTACGAGGTTCCGCGCGACGCCTGCGGAGGCAGGCGCGGGCGCTTTGTTTGACCTTGGAGCGCACAGGGCCGATCTGCTGGTATTTCTGATGAACAGCAAACCCAAGCGCGTGATCGGCATCGTGAAGCGTCTGGTAACGCCCGCGGAATATACCACTCTGGATGACTCCTTCTGGATCACGATTGAATTTGAGAACGGAGCTACCGGTGTGATCAGCGGCGACCGTTATTCGCCCGCGGTTTCCAACATTTCTGAGGTATACGGAAGCGAAGGGACCATATTTACCGGTTCTGAAGCGACGAATCCTTTCCAAAGCG
>JAQTSP010000094.1 GCA_028711205.1 Eubacteriales bacterium
TGAATGAAAGGTTTTTGATCGACGGGAAGGCGTGGGGCGGCTGTCCCGCAAACGCATGCAGTCAGGATTTATTGGATTCACTGGCCAGGCAAGGCCTTGCGCCGGATGATATAGACCTTATCATCTATACCCATCTGCACGGTGATCACGCCGGCAACTGCAACCTTTTTCCGAACACAAAATCCATCGCTCAGGCCGAGGAATGGGACAATCTTGTCAATCCGGTATTCGCAGAGCGCTTAAGAAGAGATTTTGATTTTGGGGTTATCCCATACCTTGAGGAAAACAAAAGCTTCTTTAAAGTTGACGGCGATTTGGAGATCATGGAAGGAATCAAGGTCATGAAGACCCCGGGGCACACCCGTGGTAGTCAATCTGTAGTGGTCAAAACGGTAAACGGCTTACGCTTGTTCGCCGGCGACCAGTTCCCTCTTCTTAGCAGTTGCTTCCCATGGATAGAGGAAATGCAGGATTGCGACGGAGTTGTGCATAAGATAACCCCTGCGCCCAAGGATTGGCCGACGATGCCATCCGGCCTTGTATATAACTATTACGCCTATTACGCCAGCGCGGATAGAATCAAGGCGATCCTTCCAGCGCTGGATACAAAATTCGTTATTTGCGGTCACGACCCGGGTTTACTTTTCAGGGAGATTTAATGTTTACAAAGCATCGCTTTAATCGGAAAGGCTATGTAGCATCCGCATTCTGTACAGCAGTGATTAACCAACGCAGATAAACAGCATTACCCCAAATTATTGTTTAGTATGCCCGAAATCATTAAGAAAATGGTAATTCAAATATTATTTAGTGAGGGAACAAACGATGAGACAGTTATGTATCAAGCCACAGATTCATCATTTTGAACAATTTGAGCAGTTTGCAGATAACTTTAAATTATCCGAAGACGACCTGATTTTCACGGAGCAGTTTCTTTTTGATACGTTTATCAGGGAATTCCATTTGGCGTGTACCGTGGTATGCAGAGATCCCTATGGCATGGGAGAACCAAGCGATGAAATGATCGACCGGATACAAAAGGATGCAAAAGCAAATGATTTTAGACGGATCATTGCGGTTGGCGGCGGCAGCGTTATCGATATTGCAAAGGTTTTGGCTTTAAAAGACAGCCTGCCGTCCTCCGGGTTATTTTTAAAAGAGAAGCCGGTCATAAAGGAAAAGGAATTGGTCATTGTACCGACGACATGCGGCACCGGCAGTGAAATGACGAATCTATGCATTGCGCATATTGTCTCAAAGCAAACCAAACTGGGGCTTGGAGACGATGGGATGTATGCGGATCATGCAGTACTCATTCCACAGCTTGTGGAGGGTTTGCCATATAACTATCTTATATACAGCGCGGTCGACGCGCTTGTGCATGCGGCGGAGTCATATGTTTCACCAAAAGCCAATGTATTCACAGAAACGTTTAGCCAAAAAGCATGCGAAATGATATTAGAGGGTTTTGGGGAAATGATCAGAAAAGGCCCGGAAATAAAAAAACAACTATCAGGGCAGTTTTTAACTGCCAGCTGTATGGCCGGTATTGCGTTTGGCAACGCCGGCGTCGGGCCAGTTCATGCGCTTGCCTACCCATTAGGCGGGAATTACCATGTGCCACATGGTGAAACGAACTATCAGTTTTTTACAGAAGTATTCAGTATATACAAAAGAGAAAAAGGCGGTAAAAAGCTGAATGTGCTTTCCAATATGATCATGAGGGAGCTTGGAAAGCTTGATATTGAGTGTGATGGAAAAGATACATTTAATCAATTGGGAGAAATGCTTGGCCGGCTTCAGCCTTTAAAAAAACTACGTGAGTATGGCATGCAAAAGGAAGAAATCGAGATTTTTTCAAAAAGCGTCATGGATAATCAGCAACGGCTTTTAGTGAACAGCTATATACCTTTTACCATCGACCATGCAAGAGAAATTTATGGAAATCGTTATTAAATATTGTTAAAAGGAAGTAATAAAAATGGGACTCATGACAAGAGACGCGTATATTGAAAGCTTAAGGAAACTCAACTTAAAAGTCTATATGTTTGGCGAGCGAATCGAAAATCCGGCCGATCATCCGATGATCCGGCCGTCGATGAACGCTGTCGCGATGACGTATGAACTGGCGCAGCACGAAGAATACAAGGATCTGATGACGGCAAAATCCTCGCTGAGCGGAGAAGTGGTTAACCGGTTCACATATTTGCATCAGAGCACGGACGATCTGGTGAAGAAAGTCAAGATGCTGAGGCTACTCGGGCAAAAGACGGGTTCGTGCTTTCAGCGGTGCGTCGGCATGGACGCGGCTAACGCGATGTACAACACGGCGTTTGAGATCGACGAAAAATATGCAACCAATTATCAGCAACGGTTCATCGCATACTGGAAGATGATACAAAACAGGGACTATACCGTCGATGGTGCGATGACGGATCCAAAAGGCGACCGGTCACAGCCGCCAACGAAGCAGGCGGATCCGGACATGTACCTCAGAGTCATTGAAAGAAGAGCAGATGGTATCGTTGTCCGGGGCGCGAAAGTGCATCAGACAGGCATGGTCAATTCACACGAAGTGCTGGTGATGCCGACCATATCGATGCGCGAGGAAGACAAGGATTACGCGGTTGCCTTCGCATTGCCCTCGGATGCGGATGGTATATTCATGATATACGGCAGACAGAGCTGTGATACGCGAAAGCTGGAAGAAGGCGCTGATATCGACCTTGGCAACTGCCGGTTCGGCGGACATGAAGCGATGGTCATATTTGACGACGTGTTTGTGCCTAACGAGCGGATATTCATGGACGGCGAGACGGAATTTGCGAATATGCTGGTGGAGCGGTTTGCGGGATACCACAGGTCGAGTTATGGCGGCTGCAAGGTGGGCGTCGGCGACGTGCTGATTGGTGCGGCGGCGCTGGCAGCGGATTATAACGGCGTGCCGAAAGCAAGCCATATCAAGGACAAGCTGATTGAGATGATTCATTTAAACGAAACCCTGTATTGCTGCGGCATCGCGTGCTCCGCGGAAGGTTGTAAAACAAAAGCGGGTAATTACATCATCAATTTGCTGCTTGCGAATATATGTAAGCTCAACGTGACACGTTTCCCATATGAGATCGCAAGATTGGCGGAGGACATTGCGGGCGGGTTGATGGTGACGCTGCCGTCAGAAAAAGACTTTAAGGATGAGAAGCTTGGCAGATATATGGACAAATATTTCAAAGGTGTTGAGGGTGTTCCGACAGAACACCGAATGCGCATTTTGCGGTTAATCGAGAACATGACGCTTGGCATGGCGGCCGTTGGGTACCGGACAGAGTCGCTGCACGGGGCAGGGTCGCCGCAGGCACAGCGCATCATGATCGCGCGGCAGGGCAACCTCGAGATGAAAAAAGAATTGGCGAAATACATCGCGGGGATAAAGCAGAGCTACGATTAATTCATATTCTGTGTTATGAGAATAGGCGTTAAATACTGCGGCGGATGCAATCCGCTTTATGACAGGGTGCATACGGTAAATATTATTGTGAAGAGATGTCCAAGTCATGAGTTTAGGGCATATGAAGAAAACGGCGGGTTTGACGCGGTACTGATCGTATGTGGCTGTCAAACCGCCTGCGCAGATGCAAAGGAAACACGCAAGATATATATCAATAGCGATGAAGATACAGATGAAGCAATCAGAGCGTTTCAAACGCAGCCTTTGTTCGGGAGGAAAAGCATGGATTGGAAGTCATATTATCAGAAACGATGTGTGGATGCGGGAACGGCGTTGAAAAATATCAAATCCAACAGCCGGATCGTGTTTGGGCACTGCATCGGCGAACCGATGGCGCTGGTCAATACACTGGTCGCGAACAAGGATTGGTTCTCCGATATAGAGATCGTTCATATGGTAGCCATGGGAAAGGGCGAGTACACGAAGCCAGAGATGACCGGCCATTTTCGGCACAATTCGGTTTTTGTCGGGACATGCACCAGAGACGCGGTCAAAGACGGGCGCGCCGACTTTACGCCGTGTTTCTTTTCCGAGTTGCCCGCCCTTTTTCGAAGTGATGGGTTCAAGATTGATGTCGCGATGGTACAGGTGGCGCCACCGGACGAATTCGGCTATGTTAACCTCGGGGTGTCGGTCGATTACACGGTTGCGGCCATTGAGCAGGCAGACATGGTCATCGCGCAGGTCAACGAAAACATGCCAAGAACGTTTGGCGATGCGTTTGTGCATGTGTCCGAAATCGATTGGTTTGTCGAAATTACAGAACCGCTTGTCGAACTTAGGCCTGCCGTAATTTCGGATGTCGAAAAAAAAATCGGCGAGTACTGTGCAAGCCTGATCGAAGACGGTTCGACGTTACAGCTTGGCATCGGCTCGATACCGGACGCGATACTGTTGTTCTTAAAAAATAAAAAAGACTTAGGGATCCATTCCGAAATGCTGTCAGATGGCGTGGTCGGGCTGATAGAAGAAGGGATCGTCAACAACAGCCAAAAGACGATGCACAAAGGCAAATCCGTCGTTTCATTTCTGATGGGGACAAAAAGGCTGTACGATTTTGTCGACTGTAACCCTTCGATTGAAATGCATCCGGTCGATTATGTAAACAACCCGACTGTGATCATGCGCAACTACAGGATGGTGTCGATCAATTCGTGCGTGCAGGTGGATCTGATGGGACAGGTCGCGTCCGAAAGCGTGGGACTCAAGCAGATCAGCGCAGTGGGTGGTCAGGTCGATTTTGTACGCGGAGCGAATATGGCGCGTGACGGCAAGAGCATTATCGCGATACCGGCGACGGTGGATAATGGCAGGTTTTCAAAGATTGTGCCGTTTTTAGATAAGGGCGCCGCGGTCACCACGTCAAGAAATGATGTGAATTATATTGTTACGGAATACGGTATCGCGCACTTAAGAGGGAAAACGCTGCGTGAGCGGTCAAGGCTGCTGATCAATATTGCGCATCCTGATTTTCGGCCGATGCTTATTGAGGAACATGAAAAACGGTTTAACCAAAAATTCTAACACAAAAAAGTCATTAAGGTTGGATAAAAGCGAAATGGGAAATATCCGGGTTGAGATACGGGAAAACGTCGGCATATTGACGATCACAAGGCCAAAGCAGCTGAACGCGCTGAACCGCGAGGTGCTGAGAGAACTGGGGCAGGCACTGGACCGTGTCAAAGAGGATGATCGGATACGGTGCCTCATTATCACCGGTGAAGGGAAGGCGTTTGTGGCCGGCGCGGACATATCCGAGATGGCCGGTATGGACAAGGCGCAGGCGCATGAATTTGCGGTTTTGGGGCACACGGTGTTTAAAAAGATCGAGACGCTTCCGGCACCGGTGATTGCGGCTGTCAACGGCTATGCGCTGGGCGGCGGATGCGAACTGGCGCTTTGCTGCGATATCATCATTGCATCCGAGAATGCGGTGTTCGCGCAGCCGGAGGTGGGCATCGGGATCATACCGGGCTTCGGGGGAACCCAGCGGCTGGGACTGAGGATCGGTATCGGAAGAGTCAAGCGGATGGTGCTGACAGGCGAGCGGATCAAAGCGCCCGAAGCGTATGCCATCGGGCTTGCCGACGGGCTTGTGCAGCCGGAGAAACTGATTGAAGACACGGTCGCGCTGGCAAAGACCATCGCCGCGCATCCAAAAAACGCGGTGGCGGCGGCCAAAAAGGCGGTTCAGAGCAGCTATTCGAAGCGTCTGAACGAAGGGCTGAAGCATGAAACGTCCGTATTCGAGCGGTGTTTTTCGACGGATGAGCCAAAGCAGGCGATGCGCTCTTTTTTAAAGAAAAATTGAGGAGGATATCAGATGTTAGACATTAAAACGGTGTCCGTGATCGGCGCAAACGGAACGATGGGCGCCGCGGTATCGGGATTGATCGCCGCGTTCGGAAACGCAAAAGTGTATATGATTGCCCGCAGGATGGAAGCCGCAGAGAAGGCGGCCGGCGTGGCAGCCGATTCCGTCAAGGCGGGTTCGGTAAGAAACAGGCTGATACCAAAGACGTATGATGATTTTGAGGTGTGCATATCGGAATCGGACTGGGTGTTCGAAAGCGTTGCGGAAAATATAGCCGTTAAATCGGATATATATAAAAGGATACAGGCGTGCAAAAAACCGGGACTGATCGTTACGACGGGTACGTCCGGATTTTCGATCAACGAACTCTCAAATATTTTTGACGAAGCGGGGCAAAAGCGGTATTTCGGTACGCATTTTTTCAACCCGCCGTACAACCTGACGCTGTGCGAGGTGATACGTTCGAAGAAGACGGACGCGCAACTGTTTGACGACATGAGCGCGTACTTGAAGGTTATGCTCTGTCGTGACGTAATCGAGACAACGGATACGCCTGCATTTCTCGGCAACCGTATCGGGTTTCATTTCATGAACAAGGCGCTGCAGTACGCGGAGAAATACAAGGCGGAGGGCGGCATCGACTATATCGACGCGGTTCTGGGGCCGTTCACCGGCCGGGGCATGACGCCGATCGCGACGATCGATTTTGTTGGGCTTGATGTGCACAAGGCGATCGTCGACAACATCCAGCAGAACTCAAATGATTACGACAACGGCGCGTTCGTGCTGCCGGCATTCGTCAACGGGCTTATCACCGAGGGCAGGATGGGCATGAAAACAAACGACGGGCTGTTCAAGACAGTAATCGGAGAAGATAAATCCAAACAGAGAATGGTGTACGACATCGCGTTGGGGACGCTAAGGCCTCTGAGAAAATATGACTTGCCGTTTGCAAAAAAGATGGTAAACGCGATGAAAACAGGCAACTACCAGGAGGCATTTGAAGTACTTAAAAGAGATACGTCAAAAGAGGCGATGCTGTGCAAGTTTTTTGTTGTTACCTATATTACCTACAGCCTTGTGACGGCACAGAGCGTGTCGCCCGTTGTCAGTGACGCGGATATCGCGATGTCCAAAGGCTTCAACTGGGCAGGGCCGGTCGCTCTGATGCAGGCACTCGGCGGATACGACGAAGTGTTGAAAATTGCAAAACAGGCCGATATGGAAGGCAATCTTGCGGCCGAGCTTGAGGGCATAGACGGGAAAAACAAACGGCCGGTGCCGGCGTTTGATTACCGGAAGTATTTCAGAGCCAATCTGTAGAACATATTCTTTGGAGGGTAACATGGAAAAAATATATATACTGGGCGGGACCCAGACGGATTTCAACAGAAACTGGACAAAGGAAGGCAAGAATTTCCTTGCGATGTTCAAAGAGATCGTGGATGACGGGCTGGCTTCGGTCAATCTGACAGACGACGACATCGTGCAACTGAACAGGGAGAACAAGATCGTTGCCTGCATAGGCAATTTTGTCGGTGAATACTATTGCAACCAGAGCCACTGGGGCTCGTTTCTGACCGAGGTGAACCCGGCGTTTTACGGCGTGCCGAGCGCGCGCTACGAGGCGGCATGCGCTTCGGGCTCGGTGGCGATTGACACGGCGTTTACAAAGCTCCGGGCCGGGGATTACGAGATCGCGATGGTGCTCGGGTTTGAGATGATGAAGACGGTCAATTCGAAGATATGCGGAGATTACCTCGGACGGGCGGCCAACTATGAGGCCGAGGCCAAAGGGATTGAGTTTCCGTTTCCGAAACTGTTCGGGCGGCTGGCCGATACGATACTCGAGAAGTATAAGCCGGACAAGGAACGGTTCATGAAAGCGCTGGCCAAGATAGCTAATAAAAACTATTCAAACGCGAAGAATAACCCGAATGCGCAGGCGAGAAGCTGGTTCATGGATGAAGCGCAGGCTAACGACCGGTACAACGAAAACAATGCGGAAGTCGGCGGGCTGCTGGCGATATCCGACTGTTCACAGGTGACCGATGGCGCGGCCGTGGTGTTTCTGGCGACGGAGGAATATGCGAAGGAGTATTGCAAGAAAAACGGGCTGAAACTTGAAGATATACCGTATATCAAAGGCTGGGGGCATCGTACAGCGCCGCTGACATATGATAAGAAAGCGGCTGAGGCCACGGAACGAAGTGTTTTGCCATGGACGAAAAAAGCAATTGATGAAGCGTACAGCCGTTCCGGTATGAGTGTGGATGATATGGATTTTTTTGAAACGCATGATTGTTTTACGTCGAGCGAATATGCGGCAGTGTCGGCGTTCGGTATCACGGAACCGGGCAGGGAATATGAGGCGATCGAGACCGGCGTGACCGAGATGACGGGCGCAAAACCCATCAATCCGAGCGGCGGGCTTATCGGCTGCGGGCATCCGGTGGGCGCCAGTGGCGTGCGCATGATGCTCGACCTCTATAAGCAGGTCGCGGGCAAGGCCGGCGGGTATCAGGTCAATGGCGCCAAAAACGGCATGATGCTCAATATTGGCGGATCGGCCACGACCAACTATGTGTATGTGGTCGGAAAATAACGAGGGAAAGAGAATGATCTTTATAAATAAACGTGAAACACAGACTATGTGTCAGGTACTTTTGTTTACTTTTAAGTGTATAAAAAAGAAAACAGGCCGGTGATTATGAGAGCGCCATGGCCGATTACTTGTCAGCTATAGAGCTCGGTTATGAGACCCCGGTATGTGCTACGGCCAGTGCGCGATTTGCCAAGAAGATATACATCGTATTCATACAGATTCTTATGTTCTTCCCGGAATATTGATAGAAGGCAAAAAACAACAGCGCGGCTGGATTCTCCTAACGGGAGAGGGTGCGCTACTTAAATCTGCACAAAAGCATAAAATAAAACCACCATATATAGTGGTTCAGGCTGCTGACAAAGGTTAGCAGCCTTTTCAACTCTGGTACCTCCTAGGGGAATCGAACCCCTGTTACCGCCGTGAGAGGGCGGCGTCCTAACCGCTAGACCAAGGAGGCCTGTCGCGGAGTTTATTCTAACAGATATACGGCAATACCGCAACCCCTTTTTTGTGGGCAAATTTATTGCACGCTGCAAGATATACGATGAAATAAAAAATAGATTGACAAATAAATGGACGCATGATACCATCCAATAAAGTTAACGATAAAGTAGCGGTCCGGGCAGAGGATTTTTTATTAGTAAAGATATTGAAGGCTCAAGTGTTTTTGCAACAAGGAGAGGTATCATGACGGGCAGACGTTTTTCCAACTATATATGCTATATGACGATGTTTTTT
>JAQTSP010000095.1 GCA_028711205.1 Eubacteriales bacterium
GCAGCATCTTTCGCGTCAAAGTACGCCCTGTATTACGAATAAGAGCACTAAGCAGCTGAAATTCTGTTGGCGTAATAAAAACAGGTGAATCATCAAGTGTCACGGTCATCTTCGCCGTGTCAATAACGAGCCCGTCATAACTGTATGATGTTGATGATGATCTTCTGAGCAGCGCTCGTATTCTCGAAAGCAGCTCATGCAGCCGAAAAGGCTTTGTGATATAGTCGTCGCCGCCAGCGTCCAGTCCGCGCACAATCTGTACCTCGTCGTCGCAGGCCGTCAAAAAGAGGATAGGAACAGACAATCCTTGTTTTCGCCATTGTGTACACAGCGCAAAGCCGTCACAGTCAGGTAGCATAACGTCAAGAATGATTAAATTAAATGTGTTATTTTTGAGCTTTTCTGTAGCCTCGCCAGCCGTGGGCACAAAACACGTCTCGTATTTTTCACGTCCCAAAAGCTCAAGCAGCCCGTCGCACAGAAAAGTATCGTCTTCAACGATTAAAAGTTTACTTCCCATATGCGCTCCTCTTGGTTGATATTTACATAGAGTATAACATATTGGCTTCACAGATAATAATGATTATGATAATCTTACGGATTCTTAAGAAAACCAACTCTTGGATGATATCCTATCTTTGTGCTATCTGGCGAGCTATTCCCGGAATGCATTCCATAATACGCATGCAATATCAGCAAGGTATTCTTCAAGACCTGCCGAGAAAATAAGACCTCCTGCCGCTCATGCTTGATAAATTCAAGCCTCATTCCCCATACCTGCCAACAGTTGATATGTTCATTTTTATTTCAATATCCCCTCTTCATGCTTATTAACTGTAAAATAATTAACGGAACGCCCTTTATTATGATATAATATTTTTATCTACTAGGATCAGTCTGCGTAATACTAAATTAAAGGAATTGTATGCATGTCGTTAAAGAAACATGTTTTATTCATAGTGTTGTGCGCAGTCACATTACTAACAGTTCTACCTAGAACCGCTTTAGCTAATTCCGCAGCGCCACCTACGCTCATAGTTATCGTAAATACAGCGCCCGATGATTTAATCATTGAGGCTGATGTCGATAACAGGCGTGAAATAGCGGTTAAGAAGATGGCCGCATGGGAAACGCATTATGCATTCTACTATTATACTGGAAGCATACCATCAGCGCTTCACGTGAGCACAGGCAATGAAAGTTATACAATTAGTCTTGATGAGTCTGACATGTTTGGCAAACGTTATGAGAATACATTAACGCTTGACCTTGCGACACGGACGCTAAGCGAGACTACGTTACCATTTCGGACGGCTATGTTGATAGCGCTGCGTGTCGTGCTTACTTTGCTTATAGAAGGCGCGCTGTTTTTTGCATTCGGGTTTCGCAAGAAATTAAGCTGGGTCTTGTTTATAATCATAAACCTTATTACTCAAGGGCTTCTTAACTGGCAATTATCCGAGGGAACTGTTTTTGACTTAGCTCTGTACCGTATGATGACACTGATCATATTGGAGGTTCTTGTATTGTCAGTCGAAATTCCCGCCCTTACCGTCCTGATTAGGGAGCACAAAGCTGGACGTCGCGTGTTGTTTGTGCTAACTGCAAATATCACAAGCTTCATTGCGGGAGGGCTGATGATTACGCTGCTGCCGATATAAATGATATCAAGTGATACCATCCTAATTTACCTTATTTTTTCGTTCTTTGAGATCAATCTTACTCTTTCGCCTTCTCCATTACTTCCTTCGGTACCTTGTCCAATAATTTTTTCAATGTAAACTGTATCAGCAAGGTTCTTATGGGTTGTAAGATTGAAGAAAATTATGAAGAACAACTTATGACTATTTGCAGAGATAAAACAATTAAATTATCTAAAATGGTACTAGATAATAAAGAATATAAATTGATTGAACAAGAACTCTTTTAGTTATTGTTTAACAGAGCGCCAGAGAGTCTTTCAAGCTCTTATTTCTCCAATAATAAACTTTTTGCTATATATGTTCTCCGATTCCAGCGAACTTTGAAAGCTGCACATGATTATGCTTAACTTCACTCATTTTTATACTCCCCTGCCAACTTATAAAATGATTTGTGTCCAAAATGTGTTCAAACGCTCATTTTCAATGTTTCCAGATAAGCGAAAACCCCATAACCATCGAGGTTTCCGGGGTTTTCCTCTGGCAGCGGAACTAGGATTCGAACCTAGACACTACGAGTCAGAGTCGCAGGTGCTACCGTTACACAATTCCGCTAACACTTTTATCAGTATTTAAGCCACTTTTTCATGTGGACACTTTTTGTAGACCTAATTTAGATATTACGATTAGCTATAAATTAATTATAAAACAAACCCTTATTTTGTACAAGGAAGTAAAATCATCTAAAGTCCCAATATTTATATTATAACATCCTCATCAAAAATCACATAACCTCCTTTATATTGTAAATTGTTGATAAATGGTATAAGATAATAACGTAATTATATGTCAATTCATAATGAGGTTTAGAAAATGAAAAATAATATAAGTACCGGAGGAGCAGTAGGAGGTTGTTCTGTTCAACTAATAGGCGGAATTCTATTCCTTGTATTAATTAGGAACTCAAGTTATTGCTGCATTGCTATTATTATTTGTTTTCGTAATTATTGGTGGCTTGATAATTATAAAAGCTCAAAATAATTCTGAGCAAAGAAATAGGGAAGAGTTTGAATCTGTCACAAATAGTTATATTGAAAATATTAAAACAAAATATAGCGACTTGTTTAAAAAGATACCGTCTAGTAGTAAATCAAATATTGTTACAATAAAAACTGGTAATAAAATAAACCCTTTTAAAATAGACGGGCAATTAAAACAGCTATGTTGGAAAGACGATAATTTTTTAAACTTTTTCCCTTCATTAGAACTCTTAGAACAACATATAAGATTAGAATCTATTGATTGGCTAAAAAGCAATGATTACACTTATTATGATTTAAAAATGATAAATATTCCGATTTCAAGCATTGAATACTATACAACTAATGGAGATATATATTCTGAAACAATAATCACTGGCGGCGCAACCATCACACAGCCAAACGCGCCGCGGCCGTCGCCGTGTATGAACCAACGGCGCGATCGAAATCATCGGCGGCATTACCTCTCCTATGGTCGCACCGTCAATGATGGGCGTTTGCGTGCCTATCACGGCTTCCTCCGTCGACCCGGGCGGCGGCGTAGGCACCCCTGCCGTCTCGATCCGCGGCGTACAGCCCGCAAGCGACATCGCCGCCAAAGTACCCAGCGCGATTTTCGCCGCTGTACTCAATGCCCACCTTCTGGGTACCGCTGCTTTCAGCTCGTCAACGTTTATATCTTCTTTAACAGGATACTGCGGCTTTACTGCGTTTTTTACAGGTTTGATATCCATGGCATACTCCTATTTTAACGTATATTATACTGTTATGACGTCGGCCATGCCTGTTTTGTTCCAACAACCTTATGAATATGTGAATCATAGCATATAGAAGTCAAATAAAAAAGATTGATATTCGGCATAAAAAAGGCACTATTCGCATAAAACCACTTCACGAATAGTGCCCACTGTCAAGTATGGCAGCGGAACTAGGATTCGAAACAGAATCAAACATAATTTTTTAGTATTTTTCTGTTATATCATGTCCAAAAAACGCCTATATAAAGGCATTTTCTGTGTCGTTACGTCTATAGCGATCGGAGTGGTTTCAAAGCTTTTGTGTCCAAAACGTGTCCAGAAACATATATTCCTTTAATACTTTACCTCTTCTTCTAATTAAGTATTTAAGCATATACCAGTCAAAATTACCGACATGTTTCATCTTGATTTCTCTATAATGTTTTAAAATGAGTCCAACGCTGCTTCGAGATATAAATAATATTAGAAGCATTATTATGACAAATAATCGTATAAATGTATAGAATTAATATTTGCTCTTTTTATTAAATTGTTTTCTCGCTGTCCATATCCAGAATAACTCGAGCTCTATCCTACCTTGGGCCTAAACGCAGAAATGAGCTTAACTATTACGAATACTCTGAAGAGAATACGACATCATACTAGGTGCCTACCAAAAACAGACCAAAACTATTTATGTATTAGCCATTCAAAAAAGTAATTTATATGACTAATTAGATTGACCTTGCCTTTCTGACCGCACCAATCAATTGATTTCCGATCGAAACAATCGAATCATAGTCACCTTTTTTTGCTCCGGCTGTCAAGCTGCTCCCTGCGCCAAGCGCCACTGCGCCGGCCTTTATCCATTCGCCCGCGTTGCTGACGTCCACACCGCCGGTAGGCATCATTTTCATGTGAGGCAGCGGGCCTTTGAACGCCTTGATTATCTTCGGCCCGAACAGATCGCCTGGGAAGATCTTTATAATATCCGCGCCCGCCTTCATTCCGTCAACGGCTTCCTTGACTGTCATTGCCCCGGGCATGCACGCTATGTCGTATGAATTGCACAGCATGACGGTATCTACGTCCAGACACGGGCTGACTACGTATTTTGCGCCCGCCAGTATCGCCGTCCTCGCCGTCTCCCTGTCCAGCACGGTGCCCGCGCCCACGATGACCTCGTCCTCTGAATACTCCGCGCACAATTTCTGTATAATGTTCACCGCGCCCGGCATCGTAAAAGTTATCTCGATGCCCACTATTCCGGCTTTTATACAGGCCTCAGCTATCTTTACCGCCTGCTCCTCGTTTTCGGCGCGCACTACAGCAACCACTCCGCATTCCGTTATCCTTTGAATCACTTCACTCTTTCCCATACTCTTCTCCGATCTTCAATATCGTTTTATATGCTTCCGCAAGATCTCCCGCTTTGTATTCCGCTGCGGATAATTCATCTTTGCCGAACCCATGGGATATACCGATGAACTCTATGCCGTTTTCCCAGGCGGCCTTCATGTCTTCCAGCCGGTCGCCTATGTAGACGCTGTGCTTAAAGGGCATAGTCTCGATTATACGCTTTAACGCCCGGGTTTTCGAAAATCCGTACCGCTTATACCAGATCTTTTGGAAATATCCTGTAAGACCGAACTTCTTCATTATCTCAAAAGATGTAGCCCGTTGTCCCGTTCGAGCATACCGAAAGGGCATGCCCGTTGTTATACAGGGAGATGATTGTTTGCATAGCGTCGGGATACATTTGGGCCTGTTTTGGTATCAGCTCGAGCTCATAGTTTACGGCGAGCTCTGTTAATTCTTTTATCTCCTCTTCGCTGCCGCCATTTAAAAATTCACGAGCCAGCAGGTCTATTGGCTTTCCGACCGCCCCCCAGTATTTTTTCTTTAGGGTGCCTGTCCCTGCCCATATCCGACAACGCCATGTTGAAAGCGTCGACATCTACAGTCTCCGTGTTGAATAAAGTCCCGTCAAAATCAAAGATGACATTCATTTCACTATATACGGACAATCCCTGCCTTCCAAAACATCTATCAGGTTTTTGACCGCCATGTTGCCCATAGCCGCTACCGCTTCATTTGTATGCGCGCCCATATGAGGGGTCATTACTACGTTATCAAGATCGATGAGTGGGGAATCCGTTACCGGCTCGACCTCGTACGCGTCCAGTCCCAATCCGCCGAGTTTGCCGGATCTTAACGCCTCCGCGGCCGCGGTTTCGTTTATAAGGCCTCCTCTCGCCGTGTTGATGATAAACGCCCCGTCTTTCAGAGAGCCGAGCCGTTCCCTTCCTATCATATGCTTTGTGTCGTCGTTCAACGGCACATGGAGCGATATAAAGTCCGATCCGGCCAGCAGCTTGTCAAGCGGCAGGCTGGCTATACCTTGTGTTTTCACGTATGCCTCGTCGATATAAGGATCATAAGCTGTGACATTCATGCCAAACGCCCTGGCCCTTGCCGCAACGTTCCTGCCTATAGCGCCCAGCCCGACGATGCCCAGAGTTTTACCGCTGAGCTCCAGGCCGTTTTTCCTCGGCCATTCGCCCCTTTTTACCGCGCTGTCCATCTTCGGTATCGATCTCGCAAGCGATAGCATCAGCGCGACGGCAAGTTCGGCCACAGCTATCGCGTTCGTTCCGGGCGTATTTGTCACTATTATACCTTTTCTCGACGCGGCAGGGATGTCGACCCTGTCCGTGCCCGCTCCGTACCTCGATATGACCTTAAGGCTCGCCGGCGCTTTCTCTATCACCTCTTCATCAATATAATCCAGTCCGGCGATATACCCGCCGACCCCCTCGAGTAAACCTGTAATCTCGTCCGCTTTAAGGGATCTGTCATACGGGTTGTATACTACCTCATCCACATACGTTTCGACAGCTTCTCTTGCTTTTGAATTCTGAGGTTTCCTGAAAGAAGTAGGCGTAATAAGAACCTTCAATACTTATCACCGCTTCCATTTCGGGTTATCGATTATCGCAAAGTCTCCGTCCTTTTCCACAATCAATTTTCTGTACCCTTTTGTCTCGATTGTACCGTAATCGTGTCCGGCGTCGGCGCGGAAACAGAAGAATTGTATGAACGGCTCTCTACCGATATTGATGCTCCTGTGGGCATAACGCTTGGGTACATAGACCATCTGTCTCGGCGCGAGAACCTTATAGTCCCAATCGCCTTCCAGATTCTCCATAAGCATAATGCCTTTCCCTTTCATGCAAAGATATATTTCCGCAGTTTCCAGCACGCTGTAAAAATGCCCTTTTGTCATGAAATATTCGTTTCCGACCTTGCAGGGATAACAGATACTCGTCCCGAAAGCAAGATCTCCCGGATCGTCCGGCACGTTCATTTCATAGAACTCATATGCCAATTGGTCATCTTTTTTTATCATTTCTTCAAGCGCCTGTTCGTCGGCGAACATGCCCCTCATACTGGAAAGATAGCGCTTTGACGATTCGCTCTCTTTGCAAAGCCATGTGTGTCGAATGAAAAAACCATACTTTTATTAAAATCCATTTAAACATCTCCAATACAAGTATTAGCGGCATCGACCGCTCCCGACCGTGCCTGTTAATAAAACTATTTTATTTATTTGCTCGGAATTCGCTTGCAATCCGTTCGCATTTGTCAAACAGCTTTCCTGTAATGTCGATATGAAAGACCTCCGAGATGACCTGAGTCCAACCGTACACGAAATATATCCAGCCATCTTCGACCGTAAGTTTCTTCTCTTGCTGCTGATCGAGCGCCTGATGCATAAATTTAAGGTCGCCGCGGTAATTAATCTCCCAAGCGTAACTGTTTTTAGGGAATTTGCAGTCGTCGGTGAGCGGCGACCCCGGCCGGTCCTTGCCGAGCCCTGTCGCGTTCACAATAAGGGAACCCGGTTTTATGGACTTCAGCACCGCGTCGTTTTGGAAGGCCTCGGGAGTAAGGTAATATTCGAACTCTATACCGCCCGGATCAAGCTTCCTGAAAATAGTTTCTATCTCGGTCAGCCTCGGCTGCGACCTGTTCGTTATGACTATCTTTCCCGGGTAATTGCCTTTGAATTTCTCCTGCATAAGATACGCGCCCATCGCTATTGCGCTTCCGCCCGCGCCCATTATAAACACATCCGCTCCCGTTTCCTTCCAGTGGTTCTCGGGGATAAAAGCTTCCATGGCGAGTCCGCTCGATATAGGGTCTTTCGCATGCCCGCGAAGCTCTCCGTCAAGCTTTGAGATAGACGACAGCTCCCCAAAGGCTTTAGCATAAGGGTCCAGATACTCAAACATATCGCTCGCCGCACTGTAAAGATCTATTTTATGAGTCGTCACGAGCGCTCCCATCGCTATCGGGTCTTCCTTAATAAACTGTACGGTTTCGCGGTATACTTTCGGCTTATCGTGAATAGCGATGTCGATGCCTTTTATGACGGCGTCTTTCAGCCCCAGCGCTTTCGCCCATTCAGGAAATATATCCATGATGGACGATTTATTCGTAGTCACCCCAATAAAATAGATAGTCGGTTTTGCCGCTTTCTCCATCTCCATTGTTATCCTCCTTATAAATTATATAAATACAAGCGCCTTAGCCGGATTTTCGGTCATTATCTTACGAACGGTATGTTCTCCTGCATATTCTTCGATCAGCTTCCTGAATTCCGTCAATATATAATCCAACCCGAACCCCGCGCCATAGCTTCTCAACCTTTGGCTTGTTGTGTCCATACCGAGCAGCAGTTTGTCCGCGAACCCTCTGCCCGCCATGTGCCCAATAAGCTCCGCTTCCTCACGGTCGCTGTGGTCCTTTTCCCTGTGTATGGGTGTCGTATTCAAGATACGCTCCGGCGGCAGCTAGCTCTTCATGGTACTTAAAGTCGTACCTCGTTCTGTCCAGATGGCAAAGTATGATACGCTCAGGCCTGATGCCGTAGTTCCCAAAAAACGCCAATAAGGGCGCCGCGTCCACATCAGGGTCCATATGCACGAGTACAGGCGAACCCGTTTGGACTGCGGTTTCGGCGGCCGCCCGGAAGAGCTTCCCGTACGTCCTGTCCGTATTCCAGTCCTTCGGCGCCGCGCATTTGACTATCCCCGCTCTTGCTTTGATCTTCCCGTTGTCCGAGGAGTACATCCCCTCTTCTATCTCTCCGGCATATATCTTTACAAGCGTTTCTTCGCTCTGCCTCTCGATCCACCCTTTACCTTCGAAGAATTCCGTCTTATGGAATCCCGTACATGCAATGATATTGACGCCCGCCTCTTCGCCCGCGCGCAAAAGGCTTTCCGCCATCCTGCCGCACCGGTACGGTTGCGCGTCGACGAAGCTTACGCCTCCCTCTTTTTTATACCTCTTTATCTCATCCAGCGGTTTATCATAGTCGGCGATATACAGAGCGCCGTTTATCCGCCTCGAAGGCCCGTCCCCAATAAACACATGCTCGTGGCATTGGCACCAGCCAAGCCGAGCCGCGTCGATATCACCTAATACTGTCTTACCTTCAATTTCTTCTCCATATCAATATACTGACAAGACACTTTTTCTGACCAATATTTTTCTTGCTTTTAAACTCCTACGAAGCCGCTTAATTGTCATAAAAAGAACCGCAAATCCAGATTTTCTG
>JAQTSP010000096.1 GCA_028711205.1 Eubacteriales bacterium
GGGACGCCGTCCGTTCAGGAAAAAGTCAAATCGATCACCGGAAAAGACCCTGACAAGGGCATCAACCCGGACGAGTGCGTGGCGATCGGCGCGGCGATACAGGCCGGCGTGATCGGCGGAGAAGTCAACGATGTTGTGCTTCTCGACGTGACGCCTTTGTCGCTTGGCATCGAAACGTTGGGCGGCGTGTTTACAAAGCTGATCGATCGCAATACGACGATTCCCACAAAGAAGAGCCAGACTTTCTCAACGGCTGCTGACGGGCAGACGAGCGTTGAAATACACGTCCTACAGGGTGAGCGCGGTATGGCGGCGCACAACAAAACGCTGGGACGGTTCAACCTGACAGGTATTCCGCCGGCGCCAAGAGGCATGCCGCAGATAGAGGTCACGTTTGACATCGACGCCAACGGCATCGTGCACGTCTCGGCAAAAGACAGGGGCACGGGCAACGAGCAGAAGGTGACGATCACAGCAACGTCGAACCTTTCCGAAGATGACATCGACCAGGCCATAAAAGATGCCGAGCGGTTTGAGGAAGAGGATAAAAAAGAGAAGGAACGGGTCGAGATCAGAAACAACGCCGATTCTCTTGTGTTCCAGACCGAAAAAACGCTGAAAGACCTGGGCGGTAAAGTCAGCAGCGAAGACAAGGGCAGGATCGACGCCGAGATCGCGAATGTGAAAAGCGCGCTGGCGGGCAGCGACTCTGACGCGATCAAGGCCGCGGCGGATAAGCTCTCGGAAGTTTCATATGATGTGTTCGGCAAGGTTTATCAGCAGACCGACGCACAGGCAAACACGGCGGGCGCGGCGGGGCCGGAAGGCGCAGGCAAGGGCGGTGCGGCACCCGACGACGATGTTGTCGACGCGGATTATGAAGTCGTAGACGACGAAAAAGACGATAAAAAAGAATAGCAATTAAAAGACATACATATGCCAAAAAAAGCCAGAGGGGTCAGTTTGCCGCTTTGGCTTTTAGGCGTAAATATATTGTTTAGGCGGTGCTGGTATTTTGGCAGAGAAGAGAGACTATTACGAGGTGCTCGGCGTTAATAAGGACGCGTCCACAGATGAGATAAAGAAAGCATACAGAAAACTTGCAAAACAGCATCATCCCGATGTGAGCAAAGACAAGGATGACGCGACTGAAAAATTTAAGGAAGTCAGCGAGGCGTATGCGGTTTTAAGCGATGAAGGCAAGCGTCAGCAATACGACAATTACGGACACGCGGCATTTGACGGTTCTCACGGCGGTTTTGGCGGCTTCGAAGACTTTATGGGCGGCTTTGGCGATATATTCGATTCGTTTTTCGGCGGCGGGAGGTCGTCAAGATCCAGAAACGGCCCTGTTCGCGGTTCCGACCTCAGAATGGATATGAACATCACCTTTGAGGAGGCTGCTTTTGGCACAACAAAGGAAATTCATCTTAATAAAGAAGTCGTATGCGAAGCGTGCGGCGGTACGGGCGCCAAAAAAGGAACGAATGCAAAGACTTGCACGGCCTGCGGCGGTACGGGACAGTTAAGGCGTCAGTCAAGCACGGCGTTTGGCAACTTTGTCAATATCATCGATTGTCCGAACTGCGGCGGAAAAGGAACGATCATCAAAGAAGCCTGCGGCGAATGCGGCGGACGCGGAATATTGAAGAAACTGAAAAAAATGAAGGTCAACATACCCGCGGGCATTGACAACGCGCAGGTCATCACGCTGCGCGGCGAGGGCAGCGCGGGACAGCGCGGCGGCCCTACGGGTGATCTGCAGATATATATTTTCGTCGAACCGCATCAATATTTTTCTCGTGAAGGATATGACCTGTATCTTGAGATGCCCGTTTCATTTGTCGACGCGGCGCTTGGCGCGGAGCTGACTGTGCCGACGCTCGAAGGCAAGGCAAAATATAAGATCAGTGAAGGGACGCAGACGGGAACGGTATTCCGCTTAAAAGACAAGGGCATACAGCATTTACGGTCGCAGCGAAAGGGCAGCCTTTATGTGAAAATCAAAGTCGAAGTGCCAAACAAGCTGAACGAAAAGCAAAAAGAAATACTGCATGAGTTTGACAGCGTTACGAAAAGCAAACAAAAAAGTTTTTTTGAAAGAGTCCGAGAGAAACTATGATGAACTGGATGCAGGTATGTATCGAAACAACTGAAGACGCGGCCGACCTTGTGTCATCCGTTCTGATCGACGCGGGCGCCGCCGGCGTCGAGATCGAAGGCGGGAGCCATCCCGACGCAACAGGCGACGAGTGGCCTTCTGATTCGCCTGCATCGGATACTGTTCTTATAAAGGCCTACTATGGCGAGCAGGAATTTGAGAAAGTATTTGAGTTTATCAAACCGCAACTGGCACTGATGAGATCTTCCTCGGATATTGATATGGGCCCTTTGTACATCAGTGTCGGCATGGTCGCGGATACCGACTGGAACGAAAATTTCAGGAAGCATTTTACCGCGTTCAGAGCGGCAGGAAATATCGTCATCAAGCCGACATGGGAGCAATACGAATACAGGGATGGCGATATCGTTATCGAGATGGATCCCGGCATGGCTTTTGGTTCGGGAGAGCACGAAACGACGCGCATGTGCCTTGAGCTCGTTCAAAAATATATGCGCGAAGGCGCTTCTGTGCTTGATGTCGGCTGCGGATCGGGTATTTTGGGCATTGCATGCGCCAAGCTCGGCGCGGGTGAGGTGCTCGCGCTCGACAACGACGGCACAAGCGTCAGAGTGACACGTGACAACGCGCTGCAAAACGGCGCCGGCCATCTGACCGTGCGGCAGTCCGATCTTCTGAAGCGCGCCGACAAAAAGGCGTATGATCTCGTGCTTGCCAACATCATCACCGACATCATTATGCGCCTCAACGCGGACGTGGCAGGCTATATGGCGACGGACGGCGTTTATATCATGTCGGGCATCATCGAGGACAGGCTTGGCGACGTGCTGGAATCGCTGGATCGGCATGGATTTACGGTGATCGAAACGATGAGCATGGGCGACTGGCGCGCGGTTGCGGCAAGGCGGCGCGATGCGTAGGTTTTATGCGGACAGCAGGGATATCCGCGAAAACAGCATTATCATATCGGGTGACGAAGCCAGCCACATCAAAAATGTCGTCCGCATGCAGACTGGCGACACATTCATCGCTTTTGATGGCTCCGGCACCGATTACGCATGCCGTATCACGGATATC
Source organism: Eubacteriales bacterium (assembly GCA_028711205.1). Classification (GTDB taxonomy): domain Bacteria; phylum Bacillota; class Clostridia; order Christensenellales; family SZUA-584; genus JAQTSP01. The sequence continues at coordinate 3,200 of JAQTSP010000096.1, forward strand.
GGAAAGCATGTCGAAGCCGATATCATTTCAAAAGAGCGCAATCTTTCAGAGCCGCATATCGGCGTGACGTTGTACCAGGCGTACCCGAAGTCCGCGAAAATGGAAGAGATCGTGCAGAAAGCCATCGAGCTTGGCACGGCAGGCATCGTACCGTTTATATCAAAACGGTGCGTCAAAAAGCCGGACAAAGGCAACGATTCACGTCTTGAGCGCATCGCGCTGGCTGCAGTAAAGCAGTGCGGCCGGAGCGTACTGCCTGAGGTGACGGCCGTACAAAACTTTGACGGCGTGCTTGAACTGATGAAAAACCACGCATTGCTGATCGTCTGCTGGGAAGAAGAGAAAAAAACTTCGCTCAAGCAGGCGCTTGCGGGTGATGCCAGCGACATCGGCATCGTCATCGGGCCGGAAGGCGGATTCGACGCGGATGAGGTTGAGCGTATCAAGAATATCGGCGGCATATCCGCAACGCTCGGACGCCGCATCATGCGGACAGAAACGGCAGGCGTTGCGGTGCTATCCGCGATTTTTTATGAAAAGGGACAGATGCAGTATTGAAAAAAGTGGCTTTCTACACGCTCGGCTGCAAGGTAAACGCGTATGACAGCGCCTATATGCAGGAGCTTTTTTTGAAAAACGGATACACGCCCGTCGGTTTCGGCGCGCCTGCCGATATCGTTGTGATCAATACATGCACGGTGACGGCCACCGCCGACAAGAAATCACGCGCCGCGATACGAAGAGCCGCGGCGGCCGGAAGCAAAGTCATCGTCGCGGGATGCATGGCGCAAAAGCAGGCGAAAGAACTGCTTGAAATGGACGGCGTATGCGCGGTCGTCGGCACGGATGACAGGGCGAAAATCGCCGATGTCGCCGAGCGACTGCTCCAGGGACAGGTGTGCATCGATATGGTACACGACATCGCCGGATGCGCCTACGAGGACATGCATGTCGGCACAACAGGGGACAAGACGCGCGCCATCGTCAAGATACAGGAGGGCTGTGATAACTTCTGCAGCTATTGCATCATACCGTATGTCAGGGGACGCTCGCGATCGCGGCGCATGAGCGGTATTTTGGACGAAGCGAAGACGCTGGCTGATACCGGCGCAAAAGAGATTGTGCTGACGGGCATACACATCGCGTCATATGCTGATAACGGACATCTGCTTGGCGACGTTGTCTGCGCGCTCGACGAAATCGCAGGTATCCGCATACGGCTCGGTTCGATCGAGCCCGGCGTGCTTGGAGAGGATTTTATCCGGCAGGTATCGTCGGCGCAAAGCATTTGCCCGCACTTTCATTTGTCGCTGCAGAGCGGCTCGGCGTCGGTGCTGAAACGGATGAACCGAAAGTACTCGCCGGAGGAATACATGAATTTTGTCAATCTTCTGCGGCTATATTTTAACAGGCCGGCCATCACGACGGATATCATCGCGGGTTTTCCCGGAGAAACGCCGTACGAACATAACGAGACAATGAAATTTGTTGAACAGGCCGGTTTTTCAAGAATACATGTGTTCCCGTTTTCGGCAAGGGAAGGAACGAAAGCCTGTAATATATTTCCAAAAGTGCCAAAGCGCGTGGCCAAGGAGCGCGCGTCCGCGCTCATACGCTTGGGCGATGAATATGAAATGAAATACATCAACGCCATGATCGGGCGAAAGGCACAGGTTTTGTTCGAGGATGCTTCAGACGCTTTTAAAGGTTGCCTCGAGGGTTATTCTGAGCGCTATATCAGAGTCGCGGCTCATGCAAAAAGCAACGAGCTTAAAACCGTTACAATCGCGCGTGTTTGTGATAAAATAGCTTTTGGCAGTTAAAATATGGGAGGGTTATATGAACGATTGTCTATTTTGCAAGATCGTTTCGGGAGACATGCCGTCGGCCAAGGTATATGAAGACGATCAGGTGCTGGCCTTTCACGATATCGACAAAAAAGCGCCGGTGCATGTGCTGATCGTCCCCAAAAAACACATCACATCTGTGGCCGGCGCAAGCGACGCCGATTTGGATATCTGTACCCACATCATGCGCACGGCAAAAAAACTGGCCGCGGACTTTAAGCTGACGGACGGTTTTCGTATCGTCGTCAACACCGGAAAAGACGGCGGGCAGACGGTGGATCATCTGCATTTCCATCTGCTTGGCGGACGCAGCTTGACGTGGCCCCCGGGCTAAGAAAGAAAATATGACAGCGGATGCACATCGTGCACCTCTTTGGGGTGGCGGTCGTGCACGACCGTGTGGAGAAGCGAGGCGCGGATGATGGCGTCCGGCCCGAACCGGCCGATGATATCGTCCTTGGCAAACTCAAGGCTCTGCGGGCTGACGCGCCGCATATCAAAAAAGCAGAGCTGAACGCACCTGTCGATCGGAGACAGGCGTGTTATGCGCACGCCGATCGAGCGTATCGGGCGCAGGTGCGCATCCCAGTTGTTTTGATACAGTATCATCGCGTGATACGCGATCTCGTCTGATATGAACGTATCTCTTTTCAGCGTAACCTGCCGCGTGATGTGCTCAAGCTTGTTGTCACGCAGGTAGATCGCGACGACACGGCCCTGAAGCCTTTTTGCCCTGGCGCGCCGGGCCACCATTTCCGAGAGTATCAGAAACGCTTCCCTGACCTCGTCGTCCGATCTCAGATCGTGTTTTGTTGTCATGCTGTTGCCGATGCCGCGGGCGGTATCATGATGCTCGACGCTTTTGACGGGCGACATGTCCTGTCCCGCCGCGAACGCGTGCAGCGTCTCTCCGTTTTTGCCGAGAAGCGATCTCAAAAGCGGCAGGGGCGCACCGGCCAGGTCTCCGATGGTATTGATGCCGGCCAGCTCGAGCTTGTTCCTGGTCGATCTTCCGACGGAGAGCAGGTCTCTTACCGGAAGAGGCCAGATGATCCGCCCGTAGTTTTCCCTGTCGATCACGGTGACCGCATCGGGTTTTTTATAGTCGCTGCCAAGCTTTGAAAAGATCTTGTTCCATGAAACGCCCACGGATATCGTGAGCCCCGTCTCATATTTAACGGTCTTCCTGATGTCCTCCGCGATGCGCCGCCCGAAACCGCCGCTCTGCGTATACGGCGTAACATCGAGCCAGCATTCGTCGATGCCGAAAGGTTCGATATGCCCGGTGTAGCGCCCGTAGATATCTCTCACCGTGTCTGAAAGCGCCATATACAGTGGATAATCGGGTTTCAGCGTCACAAGATCGGGGCATAGAGAGCGCGCCTGCCATATCGCCTGAGCCGTCTTGACGCCCATGCGCTTGGCCGCTTGGTTTTTGGCCAGTATAATGCCGTGGCGTTTCGACGCGTCGCCGCATACCGCGACAGGTTTTTGACGCAGCTCCGGCCGGGAGAGGCAGGACGCTGAAACAAAAAAATTATTCAGGTCGCAATGTAAAATCACCCTGTCCATAGGCGCTCCTTCAGGGAACATAAGTTCGTTTCTTATATAATTATATGAGGCGAACATACTTTCTGTCAACCTGTATAATATGGCAATGATAAATTAAAATATTACATTGTCTTTTAATATGGTTGTCGAATGTTCATAAAAATGTAAACAAAAACGACGAATGTTATAGTATAATAAAACGGCTAAAGTATACGCCGGAACGACTGGAGGACAAATCATGAAAATAAGAAAAGCGGTCATACCGGCAGCCGGTATGGGGACAAGATTTCTGCCGGCGACAAAAGCGCAGCCCAAAGAGATGTTGCCCATTGTCGATAAACCGACGATACAATATATCGTCGAGGAAGCGATCAGCGCGGGCATAGAAAGCATACTGATCATCACAGGGCGGGGAAAAAGGAACATCGAAGACCATTTTGACAAATCATATGAGCTTGAGTCCGAGCTCAAGAGAAACGGCAAATCGTCGCTCCTCGCTATGGTAGAGGAAATTTCCAACCTGGTGGAAGTTTTTTATGTGCGCCAAAAAGAGGCCAAAGGATTGGGACATGCCATCGGCTGCGCGCGCGCGTTTGTCGGCAACGAGCCTTTTGCGGTACTGCTTGGAGACGATGTTGTGGTTTCGGAAAAACCCGCTATCGGTCAACTGATGGATGTCTACAACGAATACGGCGCGACGATTATTGGCGTACAGCGGGTCGAAAGTACGGAAGTCGATAAATACGGCATCATACACCCTGCCGTCAAATCGAAAGAATACCGGCTGCACAAAGTCACTGACATGGTCGAAAAGCCGTCCGTCGGGGAGGCGCCGTCAAATATCGCGATACTCGGGCGCTATATCATCACACCGGAAATATTTGATATACTGGCGCATCAGCAGCCGGGCAAGAACGGAGAAATTCAGCTGACCGACGCGCTCAAGACCCTGAGCCGGGATCAGGGCGTATACGCCTATGAATTTGAAGGCAAACGTTACGATGTGGGAGACAAGCTCGGATTTTTAAAGGCGACTGTCGAGTTCGCGCTCGGAAGAGACGATTTGAAGGACAGTTTTAAGAGATATCTGAAAAGCGTTGTGAAAGAGATGCCGGATGAGTGAGATAAGAGATATAAATCTTGCGCCCGCAGGCGAGATGAAAATCGCATGGGCGCAAAAAAACATGCCCGTGCTGTCGGTGCTGCATGCCGTGTTCGAAAAAGAGCAGCCTTTTTCAGGCGTTAAAATTTCGCTTTCGATCCACCTTGAGGCAAAGACCGCGTATCTGTGCCGCGTACTGAAATCCGGCGGCGCTGTCATGTCTGTCACGGGATCGAATCCGCTGTCGACGCAGGACGATGTCGCGGCGGCGCTTGCTGAGAACGGTATCAGCGTGTATGCCTGGCATGGGGCGTCGGCGCAAGAATATGCGCGGCATCTCTCGATGGCGCTTGAGAATGGCCCGGACATCGTGATGGACGACGGCGCGGACCTGTCAGAAGCGTTGCACACGCGGGACAGACAAAAGGCGGCAAACGTGATCGGCGCCTGCGAAGAAACGACCACAGGCCTGATGCGCTTTCGGGCGCGCGAGAAAAGCGGTGCGCTCGAATTTCCCGTTATCGCGGTCAACGACGCGGACTGCAAGCATCTGTTCGACAACCGGTATGGCACCGGACAGTCCGTATGGGACGGTATTATGCGCACGACGAATCTTCTTATCGCGGGAAAGACGGTGGTCGTCGCGGGTTACGGATGGTGCGGAAAAGGCGTTGCGTTGCGCGCCAAAGGGCTTGGTGCGCAGGTCGTCGTCACAGAGACGGACGCCGTACGCGCGCTGGAAGCGGCGATGGACGGATACGACGTGATGACGATGGATCGGGCTTCGTGCCTGGGCGACATATTCGTCACGGTCACGGGCTGCAGCGATGTTATTGCGGGAAGGCATTTTGCCGGTATGAAAAACGGCGCGATACTTGCCAACGCCGGCCATTTCAACGTCGAAGTGAACATAAAAGAGCTCGAAGAAATGGCGCAAAGCAGCTATACGGCGCGGAACAACATCACCGCATACGATCTCGGCGAAAAAGAGATATGTGTACTTGCCGAAGGACGGCTCGTCAATCTGGCGGCCGGAGACGGCCATCCGGCAGAGATCATGGACTTAAGCTTTGCGCTGCAGGCGCTCTCGGTCAAATATTTGCTGCAAAATAAGGGGAAGCTAGAAAATAAAGTATACAAAGTGCCAAAGGAAATCGACAGATATGTGGCGGAACTCAAGCTGAAGGCGCTCGGTATCGGTATCGATACGCTGACAGATGCGCAGAAAAAATACATGTATGGAGAATAGCATGGGAATCATCATCAAAAACGGTTATCTGATCACCGCCGATAAAAATGATACCTGTATTAAAGGATGCGTCCATATCGATAA
>JAQTSP010000097.1 GCA_028711205.1 Eubacteriales bacterium
ACAATGTTATCGGGGAAAAGTTCTCGTACACCTCGCAGTCCCCGATAAATATAACGTCATGGCCGGTCGTCTCCTGATAATATTCTGCAACGAGCGCGCCTTCACGTACGGCGCCCATATATTTGGGCATCACAAGCAGCTGGAGCAAATACATGATCCCCAGCAGTACGGCCACGGCGATTGCGAAACATACGATCCCTTTTCTCTTTTTTTTCATATCCAACGCCCAAAACAAGATAATTTCATACTTTTCACCTAAAACTGATTATATATAAACTGGCTGGAATCGTAGCCTATGCCATATGCGCCGAATACCAGCACGACCAGCAGCAACGTAATAATGAGGCCATACCGCAGCCAATACGGTTTTTGGCAAAGCCTCTCGCGCACGCTTCCGCGCCGCTGCACGAGTGAAAATGCAATGAGAACAGCCGCTCCCATTCCTACAATAACGTAATCAGCAGCAGTGATCCCGAGTTTTAGAAGCGCGCCGCTGCCAAGCTGCCCCCAGTTCCATTTCGTAAATATCGAGAAGAACATCCGAAACGACATGGCGACATCCCGATAACAGTCGAGTATTCGGAGAGATGACATGAGGAAAAATGTCCGGAGTACCTGGAACAGCCGGTATCCGAACTTGTCCCTGAGTGACGGGAAACGGCCGTGAAATCGCGCATACAACGGCATAAACTCCTGTGAAATGATGATGATGAGCCCTGTCAGCAAACCCCAGACAATAAAGTTCCACGCGGCGCCATGCCATAAACCCGTGATGAACCATACCACAATCGTGGCGACGTATACCGGCAGTCTCTTTCCAAAACCATTCCCGAGTTTGGCCCTCGCTTTTTTTGACAGCTCCAGCATCGGCCGCGAAGCCGCTATCGGATAAAACAAGTATTCCCTGAACCATGAAGCGAGCGAAATATGCCAGCGCCGCCAGTATTCTGCGATATCCTTTGAAAAGTACGGCCTGTTGAAATTTTCTTGAACCGTAATACCCAGCACTTGCGCGATCCCAATGGTGATGTCGATGCCGCCCGTAAAGTCCGCATACAGCTCAAGCGCATAGAACACCATCCCGCAGAGCACGAATACGCCCTGGTACGTGTCCGGGTCCCCGGCAAGCGCCGTCACCGCCACAAGTATACGGTCCGCAATCACGACCTTTTTGAAATATCCCCACAGCATGCGCTGCAATCCGAACGATATTTGTTTGACATCGAAATCATGCGGTTTATACAGCGTCTTGTTCAACGCATCGAAGCGTGCGATCGGGCCCTGTACCAACAGCGGAAAAAATGATACAAAGAGCGCAAACTTGAATATATTGCGCTCTGCCGGGTATTTTCCGCGATGTAAGTCAATGAGATAACCCATCGTCTGGAAAGTATAAAACGATATCCCCATCGGAAGGATAAGGTTCAGATAGATCGATGGCGTATCCGCGCCGGCAAAAAGCGGGTTCACCATCAGTATGGCAAAATTGGCATATTTCAGAACGGCCAATATACCAAAATTAATAACGAGGCATAATATGAGCCATTTCCTTGTTTTACGTCTTGTCAGTTTCTTGTATGCTATTTTTTCTTCTTTTGTGAGTTCGGCCCTATGTGCCAAGAAGTACTGCTCGCGCCTGTTGTGTACTGATTCTATCCGCCTTGAAATAAGATAGCTGGAACAAATCGTGACAGAGATGTATATGCAGCCACGCCATCCCGCATATACGTAAAAAAAGACGTTGGCCGCCAGCAATAGTATCCACTGAAATCTTTTTGGAATCAGATAATAAACAATGAACAGCGCCGCCAGGAACAGCAGAAACTCCCATGATGTAAAAAGCATAGCTCCTCCTTAATCATCTTCTTCCATCAGCCGCTTAATGAGCGCGTACAGTGATTTGGCGGAATTGAAGTTTTCCGGAATGATTTCCTCGGCAGGAATGGCAACGTCATATTCGTTGTCCACTTCAGCGATTATCGTCACGATATCAAACGAATCCAGTATCTTGCTGTCCACAAGTTTATCGGTTGTCATAAAATCCACGTCGGGATGCAGATCGGTCAGTATTCTCACTAATGCTTCCATTATTCATTGGCTCCTTGCTATTTTGATTTGCTTTGCGCGGCGTACTGCTGCTTTAACGCGATGCGGTCGAGTTTCCCGTTTGATGTATAAGGCATAGACTGGCGTTTGAATATCAGATTCGGCATCATATACCGCGGGAGCCTGTCCCGAAGCGCCTGTGAAACAAGTGCTTCATCCATATCGCCCGTATAAAACAAAACGATTTTTTTCTTTTCATTGTCAAAAATGCAGCAAGCGCCGCTGACAGCATTCACAGCATTGGCGGCGATCTCTATCTCGCCCAGCTCGATCCTTTGCCCCATGTGTTTGATCTGGTTATCCTTGCGGGAGATAAAGACCAATTCTTTGCGCTCATTGTACCGCGCAATATCTCCTGTGCGGTATATCAGCTCCGGGTAAGATTTATTAAGAGGGTTCTGCACAAACACCTGCCCGGTTTTTTCAAACGCGCTGTAATACCCCATCGCAAGAGACGTGCCGCGGATACATATCTCTCCCTGGCCGCCGTTTGTCACAGGACGGTCGTTTTCATCCAAAAGAAATATGTCCGTGTTTTTAAACGGCTGTCCGATAGGGATCGGCTCATCCAAAGCAAAATCCCTGTCGACCTCGAACCAGCACGACATGCCTGTGGCTTCCGTGGGGCCGTAAAGGTTGATATACCTTGCGCCCGGCACGTACTGTTTCCATAGGTTGAACTGCCTGATCGGAAAAACCTCGCTGCCAAACGCAATGGTGCGAAGATGTTCCGGTACGGCTTTTTTAAACGCGCCCAGTCCGGAAATAATCGTCAGCGCTGATACGACCCAGCATACCGTGTTGATACGGTGCCGGTTCATGAACTCGACCAGACGGACAGGAAACATGAAGAGCTGTTTTGGTATCATCCATGTCGTCGCGCCGAACTTCAGCGTTGCATATACCTCTTTTAAGCATGCGTCCACATACAGCGGCACCTGAAGCCCGAACACCGTATCGCCGTCGATGCGGAGCACCTCAGTCAAAACCTCGATATAGTCGATGACAGAACGATGGCAGGCCACCACGCCCTTTGGGATGCCAGTCGAGCCCGATGTAAACACCACATAGACAGGATCAGTATCGATCGCGTTCTTGCGCACGTATGCCAGCGCGTCCTCATCGGCCGGTGTACCCGTCATCTCGTCATACAGAAGTTTCTCCCCCGAAAATCCGTATTCTTTTATACTGTCTTTTGAAGCAGAATCACAAATCACGGCTTCCGGCTGAAGCTGCTCGAAGATCAGCGTGATCCTTTGGGCCGGCATCTCTTCATCAATGGGGACATAGAAACAGCCGGCAGATATCACACCCAGAAAAGCCAGAATCGTCTGCGGTGACTTTGGCATAAACACGACCACGGGTTTCTTATAAATCCCATGCCCGCACAAAAACGAACCGATCGCTCTGGCGCCGTCATGTAACTCTCCAAATGTCAGCGCTGTGTTTTCATCCGCAAAAGCCGTTTTTTGCGGGTAATCAGCCGCTGTATGGTCCAAATATTCCAGAACATTGATCATATTCGCATCCCGCTTTCAATCATTCCAACACATACGGCTCATCCGGTGTCGACGGATATAAACTATGGTCGAAGCTCCAAAAATTACCGGCCCTCACAGCGATATCATGATCCGTCCGCATAAAGCATTCAAATTGCCTTGGGCCGACGTTGATCGCATCAAAATGGTACCATCCCGTCCCCAGGTTGACGAGCAGCCAATAATGATGGGTCGTCCTGTTCCCGCCGTGGCGTTCGACGCACATCGTCTGGGCGCCGATTTTTTCCAGCAGGCATTTCGCCACCGCGTAGAATGTGAAACAATCGCCTCTGCCCGATGTAATACCGCGGTAGGCCTCATATTTCCAATCGGCTTTGTTTGACGTGCCGCTGTATTTCACATGGCTGTTGACATATTCGAAAACCGCATATGCCTGATAACCAATTGACATATCGTCTGTAATGATTTCGGAAAGGACCTGCTGTGCCGCCGCGTCCAGTTCTTCGTCCGTCACCGTCTCCTCCACAAAGGTAAACTCACAGGATTTTGTAACGGTGTTTCCCGACGTGTCCGTCGCGGAGTAGGTGACCTCATACGCACCCGCCGAATAGATATCGACATTCGAATTATCCACATCGACGGATACCTCAAAATCGCAGTTGTCCTCGGCAAAGACCTCGGCAAAATACGCGACAGCCTGTCCGATATAACAATAGCGGTCTTTCACGCCGTACAGCGAGGGCGCCTCCGTATCATATCCAAGCGTCAGTGAGGAAGTATATTCGGACTTGTTGCCTGCAGCGTCGGTGAGTACGACGGTAACATTTTGAACACTGCTTTGATCCCAGTCGGGTTCTTCTGAAAACGCATACGTGATCTCCGTATAGTCAAACGCGTTTTTTACAAAGTTATCGGCGGACAGAGGATGCGCCAGATACCATGCGACATCCACGGCCTCCGCTTCCGGCGGCGTGGTATCGATGACCGTCACCCGCGTCGGATTTGTTTCTCCGTCAAGGATCAGGTCCACATCATATTCACCCAGCGTATCCGGGATCATCTCCTCTGCGAGCGTCACAGTCCCATAGGATGACCCATCCGCGAATTCCTCCGCTGTCAGCGGCGTGCCCCGAATCTCTACGGTAACGGGCGCCACATTGGAGATGAGCAGCGTCGCCGCCAGCTCGACAGTATTGCCTCCGAGATCCGTTGCAATTACGCGGACCTCCTGGAACCCGATGATATCATAGTCGGGTTCAGCCAAAAACTCAAATGAAAGCGCACTCGCATCCGACGCGGAAGAAACGAAGTCTTCCGGTTTCGCCTGCTCTCCGGGGTGGATATATACCATCTGCATAGTGATTTCTGGTTCAACCGTATCTGTAACGATAAGGCAGGAGGTATAAGGAGCCCCGTTGACCTCAATTGACACGTCGTATTGCCCTGGCGTATCGAGCGGCAGCGTTGCAAGATCCGTGATAAACTTGGCGTCCAGCGTTGCGTCAGCCAAAAACGCCTGAAGTGCCGGGAGCGCGCTTCCCGCCTCATAGGTCAGCGTATCAACAACTGCCCTGATATGAAGAAGAGAGGTGACAGATGCGGTGTTACCGCTCATATCACACATCTTTATGACAACAGAATAATCGCCAACCGTTCCAAATTCAGGCGCTTTCTCCCATTGAAGCTTGACGATGCCCGCATCGTGAAGGTCTTTGATCAATTGATCGGGCGCGATTTCCTCGTCGATAGATATGTTCAGCTCGACCGGCTGCGCCTCGGGCGGGATCGTATCTTTAACGACGAGATTAACAAGACGGTCTTTGCCGTTGACCGATATATGCAGCCAATGGTTCCCGGTTTCGGATACGTCAATCCCGGATATGTCCGTGATGTATTCCACAGCGGTATCCCCGCTTTTTGAAAACACCTCCGCAGAAGGGACGGGGTCTCCCAATTCCACGCAGTATTCAAAATGAATGCCTGTATATAAAATCAACAGCGTAACTACTGCCGCGATACATAAAACGAGTACGCCACCCGCGATATATATTGGAAAACGACGTTTGTTCCGTTTCTTCTTATTGTTATGTTTTTGCATTAAGCCCTTATAATTATAATTTTGCGGTATTGCATTTTGTATTTGGTGCGCCATATTTTCTCTTTTCACAATACTTAAAATTTCTAAAAAAATTTTCAGCAAGTAGTTTTTAGCCTTAATAATCACCTGAAAATTTAGGTAATTTCGATAATTTCAAGTATAACACGCATATTATATCTCTGCAATAATTACGGATATGAGAACCTGTAAATTTATCAGTTTTTCGTTGGTAAGTCGTTAACCTATAATAGAAATGTCTTATGAGGGATCACAGGCTTTTTTCCGTATTAAGCAGTACCATTCAGCCAATGAACCTTTTGCTCAAATATCACCACTTGATCTCTGAATACGCAGGTTAGTTCAATGAAAAACTTTTTATCAATTTAAAAATATCATACTAATTCAACATCAATTTTTGCTTCACGCAAATTCTGTAGCACAGTCTCATTCAGTTCTCTACCGGTAATAATCTTATTGATTCTGTTTAAGGAGCAAACATTGATATACGCAGGAATCTCAAACTTTGTGTGGTCACAAAGCAGTATATTTTCGTTACTGATGTCAATTAATGTCTTCTTTACATCAATATCGTCGGGGATGTAACTCATCAGTCCGAGGTTGCAGTCTACTGCGTCGGTTGCGACAAATGTTTTTTGGACTCTCAGTTGCTTTAATATATCAACACAAAAAATACCGTATGAAGCGAAATAGTCCTTGCGCATTAATCCACCCGCAAAAATTAAGCCTACATTCCTGTTTTTTGTTATCTCCAGTGCCACCAATAAATCATTTGTGACAACCTTAAGATCGAATTTGCTGTTTAGTCTTTTTGCCAGTTCAAGCGTGGTCGAACCAGAATCCAAGGCGATATGGTCACCCTCGCTAATTAATTTTGATGCGCGCACAGCAATTCGAATCTTTTCTTCAATATTCAGTACTCTCTTCACATTATACGGTGGTTCAATATTTATATACCGGTTGCTCGAAACAACACCGCCGCGCGTTTTTGACAAACGGCCCTCCGATGCAAGTACATCAATATCCCTGCGAATCGTTGCTGGCGAGCTCCCAATTTCCTTTACAAGCTCCTTGATAGTAATGAACTCACTTTTGTTTGCAAGTTGAACAATTAAATCCTGGCGCTCCATTCTTAACATGTTTTGTCCTCATAAAAATATTTTCCATTTTTTTATCTCTTCATAAAATTTTATTAGGTTTAAACTTAATTAGGTCCTTTCAGGCTTTTTTGAGACTCCGTTTTTTGTAAATTATATCATTTCTTGAAGTAATATCAATAAGGATTATGAATATATAACTTCAAAAAGCGGCATATTTTTCTGTTTTCATTAAAAATCCCTGATATATATTATAACTATCCGTTAATATTTTGCTTTTTATATGATCTTAAAGACAAAATACCCCTGCTGTTATTAAATATATTTGCGCAATTCAGACTTCACCGTGAAAAATATCCACCAGTTTAACTCCCTGCAAATATGCTTGGAATTTTCTTTCATATATCTCTTTTCTCTCTATATTTGGGTAATATGTCTTTTTAATAGAGACAATGTCTAAAACTGCTGTCTTAAAATCCTCCCAGACACCGCTGGCAACGCCTGCGCAGATTGCTGCTCCAAGCGTTCCCTGCTGCTTTGCACAGACAATTTCGACTGGAAGTTGGAATACATCTGCCAGCATCTGGCACCAGACCGTTGAATTTATCATTCCGCCTGACAACCTTATTTTTTTAAATGGCTTTCTATTTTTCATCAATCGTGTTACATGATACGCCGATGAGAAGACAATCCCTTCATATACTGCGAGCATCATACTCTCTACATCGCAGTGCCCGCTGAGGTTCAAGAAAGCCCCCTTACTGTTAGGATTTGTGGCGGATGCATATAAATAAGGTATAAACAATACACCGTCTCCTTTCGGAATCAAAGATGCTATGCTTTCGTCACATTTTTTGTAAAGGTCGTTTTCTGTTAAATCAGGATACTTGTTTTGATAAATGTTTTTTAAATACCAATTGAAATTGCTTAAGCCGGTTGCGCTGGAATCGCTGATCAGGTATTTATCCTTAAGAAAGGATATCGTCGCAGACATTTTACCAATGCCTTGATTGATATCATCGGTAATATACTCGTTAATGCTCCATGTCCCGGCAACAATACACAGCGTATCATCATGTAAAACACCGCTCGATAAACAGCAAGCATCAATATCAAACAATCCTCCTGCGACTGGAGTCCCTTCTTGAAGCCCCGAGCGTTTTGCTGCTTCTGCAGTAATCACACCGGAAAAATCGGCCGGATAAATTATTTTTTCAGGAAAAAGCCTCAAATACTCCAAAATATCAGCAGCTTCAAAAACCGGGAGCGCATATTCTTTTTTACGAATATTATAAATTCCTGTATTGGAAATATCGGTTATCTCAGCAGCTACTTCACCGGTAAGTTTAAACCGGATATAGTCTTTCATCTGAAGGGCATAAACCGCTTTTTCAAGCACATCCTTGCGATGGTCGCGAAACCATGCGATTATTGCCGGCGGTTGTGAAGCATAAATTTGCTGCTCTGTATTTTCATATATTACCGCAGTGGTGCCGTCTTTTTTCCATTGGTTAATATATTTTACGGCGCGCGAGTCAGTTGAAACGATTGAAGGATAAACCGGCTTTCCCTCTTCATCGATGAAGTTAATTCCGTTTCCATAACCAACAACAGCGGCACTGATTATATCCGCTGCATCGACGCCGGATTCAGACACAACCTTGGATATAAGATCACAGTTCGCCTCCCAAACTTCATCCATGTTCCTTTCAGTAAAACCAATTAATGGAATATTCATTTTCACGGATGTTGACTTGTGGCAGATCTCAGATCCATCGGTTGCATACAACCCGCACTTTATCTCTGAGCCACCATTGTCTAATCCCAATAAATATTTTTTCACACGATACCTTCCAATGATTCAAAAATGTTAAATGTTTCTATTGAGTATGCAATCGATCGCAAGCGAAGTATTAATCGCAATTTGTTCAGGATAGGTTTTGTATACAGGTGTCATCTCGGCATGGACCCAGCCCTTATATCCAATTTCTGTCAAGGCGTTCCCCACGTCGATC
>JAQTSP010000098.1 GCA_028711205.1 Eubacteriales bacterium
CAAAAAAGACGCGTATTTTGTATTCACCTATGCGCAGAAGGCAAAGGAAGTGCTGCAGGCCGACCGCATTCTCGAGATAAAATATGACAGCGCGGACGAGATTGCGGCAGATTATTTAAAACAGCCCGCCGCCCAAAAGACGATCGCGCAGAAGCTGGAAAAGCTGGCGGGAAAACCGCTTTCGATCAGCATCGTGATCGATAAAAAAACGGCGGAGGCTCCGGTTGATACGGAAATATTAAAAATGTTCGGAACGGATATAGAAGAAATCTAGGAGGAGTGTGTTATGGCAAAAAGAAAATCTGTGGGCGGCGGCGGTATGAATAATATGAGCTCCATGATCGCGAAGGCGCAAAAGATGCAGGAGGATATGCAGGCGGCACAGGCGGAGGTCGAGCAGGCCGAAGTCGAGGCAACTGCCGGCGGCGGCGTTGTGACGGTCAGGGCCAACGGCGCGAAAAAAATCATAAGCGTCAGGATCTCTCCCGAGGCCGTTGATCCCGACGACGTCGAGATGCTCGAAGACCTGGTCACGGCGGCCGTCAACGAAGCGCTTGCGAAAGCGGAAGACATGATGCAGCAGAAAATGAGCGGCATCACCGGTGGAATGAATCTCGGAGGCATGTTCTAACTTTGAGCCAGATCATAGAGCCGGTCATGCGGCTGATCAACCAATTTTCCAAACTGCCCGGCATCGGATACAAAACCGCACAGCGGCTTGCCTTTTTTGTCATCAACCTCAGCGACGAAGAAGTCGAGGCGTTTGCGAAAGACCTGTTTTACGCCAAGAAGAAAGCGGTCTACTGCCCCGTTTGCGGCAATCTGATGCAAAAAGGCGACAGCGCCTGCGCGGTCTGCTGTGATAGCACCCGCGACGCCGCATGCGTCTGTGTCGTGTCGGATATTAAAGACGTGCTCGCAATCGAAAAGACACGCGAATACAAGGGCATATACCATGTGCTTCACGGCGTCATATCGCCGATGGACGGCATCGGCCCGGACGACATCAACATCACGGGGCTGATCGACCGTATCGCGCAAGGCGGTATCAGTGAGATCATACTCGCGACCAATCCCGACGTTCAGGGCACGGCGACCGCCGCGTATATCGCAAAAACCATCCGTCCGCTTGGCGTCAGGGTTACACGCATCGCGCACGGCGTACCGATCGGCGGAGACCTTGAGTATACCGACGAGGTGACGCTGATGCGCGCCATCGAAGGCCGGACGGAATACTGAAAAGAACGTATAAACTTCCCTCTTTTTGGCAACAATATACAGCATCTTTGGAAAGGGAGGTTGTTGTATGGCCGGAGAATCAAACGCTTACGCGACCGAGGTAAGACAGGCGTATGCCGACTGGCAGGCGGCTGAAAACTATTTCGACAATGTCGCGGATCCCGACCTGATCGATTTCGCGATATACGACATCGAAGCCGCAAAAAAGAAATATGCCTATATGCTGAAAAAAGCAAAAGAGCAGCATACAAAAAACCGGGCAGGATAACCCCGTCCGGTTTTTTGTATTATTCCGAAGCGGCCTTTTTATTGTGTCTTATAACCACTGGTCTTAATCTATCAACCAAAATCATTATAAGCATAGTTAAAAGCGGTATCTTGATAAGTATACCAATCCCTCTGCCTGGAAGAAGTACAATCAACGGGATACTGTAAAACACATGCACAAGCAACGTCGTAAGTATAGCAGAGCATATCAGCTCGGCTAATACGACCATCAATATTGTTTTCCACAAACTCGTTTTTTGTGATTTTAAATAGAATAGTCCGGCAATAACACCAGTAAGAGCCATCACAACTGAAAATGCCGGATTATATGCGCCAACCGGCATCATAAAAAAACTGGCTGCTTCGGCAATGAATCCAACAAGCCCACCGGTAAGCGGGCCATAGTATATACCCGCCATCATCACCGGTAGCGCTATCAAGGACAAATCGGATATTTTCATGCCCATGAAGAATAAGTCTACCGACACATACGCCTTAAACACTGCACCAATTGCCGCAAGCAAGGCCAATACGATAAGTGTCCTTAAATCAAATTGTTTTTTTTGCAAAATAAAAACCTCCTTTTTTTAAAGATTTACAGCACTGCTGCTAAATCAAAGGAGGTAACAAAAAATACATCCCCAGTTTTTGCACCACAGCGGACGCAATATCGCATCGCAGACAACAGTCTTTCGTTTAAAGGCTACTTCCCATCCTCTAACACTTCACGCGCAATATCTACTCTGTGCATCTTAGGGCGCATTATATCATGGGGAACCTTTCTTGGCAAGTGTTTTTGCCGTATAAAAAGCCTTTCGCATACTGCTCCCCAGATACAAAGAACCGCATATCACGACGGCCCCATCTCTGCCGCAGGACGCAACAGCATCGGCAAGCGTCTCTGTTGCGTCGTCATGGCAGGTGACATTGCCGCTGTACTTTTTCGCGATATTCGCAACACATGTTTTATCCAATGCGCGCGGGTTGTCAGGCCTGACAGCGATAAATTTATCGCCGAGGCCGGCCATGATCGCGATCGACTGTTCATATTGCTTGTCGCTGAGCATCCCCATCACCACAACGATATATTTATCAATAATATTGTTGTTTATAGACTCCGCAAGCGCTTTTATGCCCTGCAGATTGTGTGCGCCGTCAAGCAAAATGAGCGGGTATCGGCATAGTACTTCCTGTCGCGCGGGCAAATAGGCGGCACGCAGACCGCATTTTACTTCATCGTCGGATATCAAAAAACCTTTATATTTTCGCAGGGTGTCCGCCGTTTCGATTGCCGTCACGGCGTTAATCGCCTGATGCCTTCCGCCCAGCCCGACATGCGCCTCTAACCCGCGGTACACAAAATGCGTTCCATCAAGATCCGAACAAATTATCTTCAATCGGCCTGGCTCCGGCATGACTATAACATTCTCTTTTTCACTCACAGCTTTTTCTATGACATCAACAGCTGCCTTATCCTGATCAGGATAGCATACTGTGATGCCGCCCGGCTTGATGATACCACATTTTTCCTCTGTGATCATCTTGATCGTATCGCCAAGAAACGCCGTATGATCGAAGGATATGGCCATCAATACGCTGACCAGCGGCGTTTTGATGACGTTGGTGGCATCCAGCCTGCCGCCCATGCCCGTTTCCAGCACGACGGCATCGCATCCGCTCTGATGAAACCAGAAGAACGCGCAGGCTGTCAGTATCTCAAACTCTGTGGCGTACATGCCTTCTTTCGCCATTCTTTCAGCTTGTCTGTGTACCGCCGATACGGTACGGGCAAAAGCAGTTTTGGATATCTTCCGTCCGTTTATAAAAAAGGCGTCCCGATAATCTTCAAGATACGGCGATAAATAAAGCCCTGTCTTATATCCCGCAGCTTGCAGTATGGCCGCTGTCATCATACAAACGCTCCCTTTTCCGTTTGTACCCGCGACATGGACAAACTTCAAGCTGTCCTGCAGGCCGCCGAGAAGCGCGCACAAGCGCCTGATATTGCCAAGGCCCGGCCTCGAGCCAAGCTTAGACGCGGTCTCCAATATATCACAGGCTTTTGCGTAATTCATCGTATCCTCTTATCACATGCGCGGTATACACAACAACGGCGACAGGACCGCTAAATGCAAGCCGCCGCCATACACTTTGTGTTAAGCCAGCAGCCTTTCGTCCTTGTGCAATATCCCATCCCAAAGCACTTAATACACAAAATCTATTCTACACTTATCAAAACGGTTTATTATGCCAGCAGGCTGATACAAACGCAACGGTTTAATGAAAAAAGCCCAAGGAAAACCAAAAAAAGGTATCAATTAACTAAACATGCAACACCTTTTTTTATTACTGTTATATTTATTAACGGCCGCCGGCATACGGAACATCCCTGCCCGTAAACAACAAAAACTATTCTAATCCGAGAGTCAAGTCGATCATGACATCGGCTTCGTCTGCAACGCGTATGATATCGTCTGTTACCACGGTCCCTTTTTCTATAATGACATCGCCGTCTGCATTTTTGATATCAGTATTGACAGTACGTCCCAGCATAAATTCTTTTTGTTCTTTCTCCAAAGAAGAGGCCGCCGCTCCGGAGCTGGTATCTTCACTAACATCGACAAACATGAGATTGTTCGACAACGATAATATGGTGCCCCCGGCGATCTCCTGCCCCGTATTAATCTGCAGCAGCTTTATATCCCCTGTTTTTTCTTCAAATTCAAAATCCTCGATGCTTCCCAGGATATCACCCGATGAGGCAATACACTTGATAGCCAGCAGCGTCATACCCGCATCCGCAAAATCGATATTCTTTGCGTTCTCTATGCTTTGAGTGATAACGTAATCTTTGCCGATTCCCATGATATCGCAAATATTCAATTCGCGGAAATCATATTCGTTTTTTGCCGAAAGCAGAATGAGGGACTTGATTTTTTTTGTCTTCGGATCGACAACAATGCCCTTTACAACACCACACTCTACACCTTCTTTGACACCGATCAACGGCAGCCCAATAACCAGAGACGATTTTTTCACCTTAAACTTTCCTCCTTATTTATCTTTTATATTGCTACCCACTAATACCAGTTTGTTTATGGCGGAATAGGTATCCGATGATATCAATTCTTTGCTTATGACCTCTCCATATTTTTTATAGATGCGGTATACGTCAACAACGTATCCGTCTCTTGCTTCTCGAACCGTTTCCCTGACCCCTTCCGGCAACTCGCTCGTATTTCGAAACTCTGTCTGACCGGGAGAGATGACTTTTAAAATATCGTTTTCGATCTCGACCGCTACGCCGTCCTCTAACGGCTGCCCGTATAACTTAACAGTGACGACCTGATCGATGAATGCTGCGCTGATGTAAATACTGTAATCAGACGTGTTCTTTAATTTTAAGTCTTTATCATCCCAGTTCAGCGTCGCATCAAGCCCGATCGGAAGGTAACTCGAAGGCCAGGAATGCTTGACCCGCTCGACGATCTCCATGTCAGCAAGAAGTGCCGCGTTGTATAACGTTCCCGCAAGCTGACATATACCACCGCCAAGGTCATCCACCACGACACCATTGATAATAGCTGGAGCAAGCAGAAATCCCTTCTCTTCCGTTCGTTCGCCAACCAGCTCGTTTAATGAAAGCGTCTCTCCCTGCTTGATTTCCAGCCCGTTGACCGCTTCACACATCTTCTGTACATTGACATTTCTGTTTTCATTATATCCCGCGGTCGTTTCGTATTGCGCGATCAGTACAGTGTTTTCTTCCAATGCATTCAGCGTGACCGCAGGAGACACCACTTCGCCCGA
Organism: Eubacteriales bacterium; assembly: GCA_028711205.1. Classification (GTDB taxonomy): domain Bacteria; phylum Bacillota; class Clostridia; order Christensenellales; family SZUA-584; genus JAQTSP01. The sequence continues at coordinate 5,317 of JAQTSP010000098.1, forward strand.
TACCTGCAATGAGGAATAATCCCCGTCGCACAACATACACGTTATTTCGCCGACAAGCGCGTCTATATTAAACGCGGTCCCGGCTTCTTCTTCGAGATAGGTAAACGTACAAGTACTCTGATCGAACAGTGCCTTTGCATCGACGGCGTCCTCGGTATACGACGCGGTATAGCTTTCGACCGTCTCACGCAGCTTCAAAGTGTCGATGACGATCTGCGTTGCAAAATCTTTGCCTCTTGATAGCTCAACGGTCTTGTTATACCGCTCTTCAACGGAATCCGTTTCGTCTTTGTTATAGCTGTACGCCAAAGGAATAACTTCTTCTTCGTTTAACGTAACACCGAGATCTTCTGCATCGAGTTCGGTCGTAACGCCATCATATTCCAGTAAAATATGCACACCATCCAAGTACACCTGAGAGTTGACCGCAACGGCCTGCTCTGCCTGCTCGTATGTCATGCCTGAGACATCTACACCGTCTATGCTGACTCCGGAGGCAAAATTCTGGTCGTTTATGACCTGATAAAGGCCTGCGAACCCGCCAAAAAAGAGCAGTACAAAAATCAGCCCTGCCATCAGTAACACGTTGCGAAAAAATGCCCTGTCCAAATACTTGCGCTCGTCCTTTTTAGCCGTCATACAATATCCTTACTTTTGATCGTGTTAATGTGTATCATTATTTCCTTCAGTTTCATCTTATCATCAGCGCTCAGAGCATACGCATTTAACATTTTGAACAGCTTCTTCTGTGCCAGGCCGGGTTGTCCTGATAAAACAAGGCATTCTGCCAACATCATATCTGCCTGCTTGCACAGTGACCTGTCTTGTGTATTGGCCAAAGTCGTTTCCAGCAGATGCATGGCGTATAGATATTTTTTTTGCCCCATCAATTCGCCCGCTTTGACCACAACAGCCGTATATCTTTGCGCTTCTTCCTGCGGCTCCTGATTCGTTTCCTCTTTCGGTTCTACGATGACCTCTATCTCTTCTTGCGGCTCTTGTACTGCCTTTGCTTCTTCTTCCATTCCCAGCTTCGTCTCTTCCTGCGACTGCTGTCCCGGCTTCGCTTCTTTTTCCGGTTCCGGAACGGCCGTTTTTAGCGATGCTTCGTGCGGGTCATGCGGTACTGAATCAGACTGAATTTCTGTTCCAAACACGGCCCGGGCTTGTGTATCCTCGCTAAATTCTTCCGGAACGATCATTCCTTGTGGTTGCTGTTTCTCTGCCTCATCAGTACCGCCTTTATATCCTTCCAAGATTTTCGGTTTGCTTATAGACGCCGCAGCTTTATTTTTTGGTCCGACTGCATCGGTTTGTTTCAATTGCATCACTTTCTCTTTTAGAACATTCTGAGCAATTTTTACATCTTGACTCTCCTTGCGCTTTTTACCTGTGAATTGATACGAAGAGATCTTGAATTTTTCTTTCTTAACATTTTTTTCTTTATAATATTTGATAACAGGCTGATTCGCTTGCTCATCGGTCACGAGTCTGTTGACAAAAACACGCAGTACGATAAATATGGTCACCAACAACACGGCAGCCAGCAGCAACATAAAGATATAATTAGTATAAGTGTTAAAAACCAATGGATGAACAGTAACGAAGAACGTCAACGCACCTGTCATCAATATGATTACAGTTCCGATAATTTTATGTACCATGATATTACGATTCATTAAAAAACTTACACAAACACCGAGTAAAGTGCCCAACCCAATGACCGTCATATATAATGCCACGATACTGTCTCCCCTACTTAAAAAACAATTGCTGTTTTTTAAGGCTTATAGTATTTCACCCAAAAGGCCATCTAAATGCTGACCACGCGGTGCATATTTTGTCATACTTTCCGCATAATATGTAATCATTGACAGTATACAATGTGATTGCTTTGAAGTCAACTTCTTCTGCCTGCCATGTAATTTACCCTGCCATGTAATTTAATAAAATATTCGTCAAAATGGAGTGGGATACTTGCACACCACGTCCCGTTCTGGTATATTATAAAAAACGAATATCGTTCGGTGAAGAACATGCTTTTATGGCACCGGCAAAGCGACGCGGGAGCGGTGAAAGCCCGCGGCGGTAGGAAAGCATGGGCGCTTCAATTACGGGGCCCCTGAAAAGTCAAAGACTTTTTGGGGCGTTAAAAAACCGAAACAGCTTTGAGCGGGCATTTTGTGCCAACCAGGGTGGAACCGCGGAAACATGTCATTTTCGTCCCTTATCACGGACAAAATGACTTTATTTTTATATTGGAGGACAGCATGAAAAAAGATTCTAAGACGATGGACCGTATCGTGGCGCTGTGCAAAAACAGGGGGTACGTCTTTCCCGGGTCGGATATATACGGTGGGCTTGCGAACACGTGGGATTACGGCCCCTTAGGCGTCGAGTTTAAGAATAACGTCAAACAGGCGTGGTGGAAGAAGTTCATCAAGGAGTGCCCATACAACGTCGGGCTCGACAGCGCGATACTGATGAACCCCGAGACCTGGGTCGCGTCAGGCCACGTCGGTGGTTTTTCCGACCCGCTGATGGACTGCAAAGAATGCAAATCGCGTTTCCGCGCCGATCAGCTGATCGAAGACTATGCCGCGAAGAAAGGCCTCTGCATCGACACGGCCGCGATGCAGCCAGCCGACATGGAAGCCTTTATCGCCGAGAAAGGGATGAACTGCCCCGTATGCGGCAAGCGGGATTTTACCGGCATACGCAAATTCAACCTGATGTTCAAGACGTTTCAGGGCGTCACCGAGGATTCCTCAAGTGAGATATACCTCAGGCCCGAGACGGCGCAGGGCATATTCGTCAACTTTAAGAACGTGCAGCGCACGACCAGACGGCGCGTGCCGTTCGGTATCGGCCAGATCGGCAAATCGTTCCGCAACGAAATCACGCCCGGCAACTTCACGTTCCGCACGCGCGAGTTCGAACAGATGGAGCTCGAGTTCTTCTGCGCGCCGGCCGAGGAGATGCAGTGGTTCAACTACTGGAAGGAGTTTTGCTACAACTGGCTTCTCAGCCTCGGCATGACCAAAGAGAATGTCAAGCTGCGCGATCATTCGCCCGAAGAGCTGTCGCACTATTCCAACGCAACAACAGACATCGAGTTCTTATTCCCGTTCGGATGGGGCGAACTCTGGGGCATCGCCGACCGCACTGATTTTGACTTGAAGCAGCATATGAACCATTCGGGCGTCAGCCTTGAGTATGCAGACCCTGTGACGGGCGAGAAATACCTGCCGTACTGCATTGAGCCGTCACTCGGCGCCGACAGGGTCGCGCTCGCTTTCCTCTGCGACGCATATACCGAGGAACAGCTCGAGAATGAGACGCGTACCGTTTTGAAACTTTCGCCCGTGCTCGCGCCGTTCAAGGCAGCCGTGCTGCCGCTGCAAAAGCAGCTTGTCGGTAAGGCGCAGGAAGTTTATGACATGCTGCTCCGTGACCACATGGTCGACTTCGACGTGACG
>JAQTSP010000099.1 GCA_028711205.1 Eubacteriales bacterium
ACGGAGACATTGCCTACTCGATCGTCGCTTATTACCTCGCGACCAAAGATATTTCATTTATTTGGGAAAAGGGTGCCGAGGTCATTTTTGAAACCGCCCGGTTATGGATGGATACCGGTAATTTTTATAATGGGCAGTTTCACATCAACGATGTCACAGGGCCTGACGAATACACATGTATCGTCAACAACAATTATTATACCAACGTTTTGGCCAGGTATCATCTCAAGTGGGCGGTCAAATTTTATGCGATGTTAAAGACGCAAGGCAAGCTTAACATACTGGCTAAAAAAATCGGATTGGAAGAACAGGAAATTGAAGAATTCGAGAAAGCGGCAGAGGCGATGTATTTGCCATATGATGAAGAACTGAAAATCAATGCGCAGGACGACTCTTTTCTTCAAAAGAAAAAATGGGATTTAAGCGGTATCCCGAAAGATAAGTTCCCGTTACTGCTGCATTATCATCCGCTGCATCTGTACCGGTATCAGGTATGCAAACAGCCGGATACGGTTCTGGCGCATTTTGTTCTTGAAGATGCACAGTCGGAAGAAACGATGAAAAACTCATATGAATACTATGAGAAGATAACGACGCATGATTCATCGCTGTCGACCTGTATATTCAGCATCATGGCGGCAAGGCTTGGCATGGAACAAAAAGCATATAAATATTTCGGGAACTCGGCAAAACTGGACTTGCACGATACCCAAAAGAACACGAGTGACGGAATCCACGTTGCCAATATGGGAGGCACCTATATGGCCATCGTATACGGTTTTAGGGGATTTCGTTTGAAAGAATCAGGCATATATTTTGCGCCGATGCTGCCTTGCGAATGGCGCGGATATCAGTTTAAAATATGTTTTGAGGAAAGCCGGATCATTGTTATCGTAAAGGAAAAAGAATGCACATTCATGCTTGAAAAGGGCAGTGCCAAAGATATTACCGTGTACGGAAAGAACTATCTGCTTAAGGATGTGTTAAAGATCAGCCGGAATTAGCGGAGGGGAACGATGAAATATAAAGCGGTTATTTTTGATCTGGACGGTGTCATCTGCAGTACGGACAGATACCATTACCTTGCATGGAAGAAGATCGCTGAAGAGATCGGCGTTTATTTTGACGAGTCGGTTAACAACCGCCTGAGAGGCGTCAGCCGTGCGGAAAGCCTTGATATCATACTGGAGGCGTACAACGGCAAAGTATCCGACGAAAAAAAACGTGACTATATGAGCAAAAAGAATGCGCTCTACCGACATCTTCTTGAAGGCATGTCTCTAAATGACTTAGATCCGGAAGTCAAAACGACACTGGACCAGATTAGAGCCAAGGGAATTAAGATGGCCATCGGTTCGTCAAGTAAAAACACGAAGTATATATTAAAACAGATCGGTCTTGACGATTATTTTGACGCCGTATCGGACGGCAACAACATCATGCGTTCAAAACCCGATCCGGAAGTGTTTTTAAAAGCGAGTAATTTTCTTGGTATCAGTCCCGGGAACTGCCTGGTGGTCGAGGACGCAAAGTCGGGTATCGAAGCGGCGATAGCTGCCAAAATGGACTGCGCGGCCATCGGTAACGGGACGAAGTATCATCTGGCGAATTATGATCTGGAAAACTTTTCAGGCCTGCTGGATATTTTGTAATGCAGGTATCAACTGATGGGCATCAATAGGCTTATGGCGATTCGGCTTTCAGCCAAAAAACTATTTTAATACCCATGCTTTTTTCAGGTCACCATATCATCCGGCAATGACGATACCGTCGAATATGTCAAAAGCGTCACAGCCCATGACCTGATAATACCCCTGTATCTTATAATCGATGTATTTGGGCCAGCCCGTTTTGCCGTCGCTTGCGCGCAGCTGGCATTTGCCCAGGCTTGCCAAGACGTGCGCGAAGGGCGGGACAGGAGGCAGGAAACAACAAGATCGGGGTATAATGAAGAACAACCTTAAAAATGCAGATGGATCGTTTGAAGAAACGTCCGTATACCCTGCGTCGGGCTTGGCAATTTGACGCCCGACGCCTGCAGTATGCATATCACAAAACTAAACGCGAAAAAAACACAAAAACAAATCAATTCTCTCCAGTATTTTTTATGAATCAGACTCCGTACCTCAACCAGCCCGATCGCGGCAAACGCGATAATAAGCAGTATAATCATTGTCGGACGCCTCCTGTGTTCGGTAATTTGCGTATCTTTGCGATCAGCAGCGACAGCGGTGGAAGAATGGCCGTAAACGGCGTCGCAAACAGCGCGGCGTATTTATAGCCCCATTCATTTCGATAAATGGTGGAGCCAAATGATACCATCGCAAGCACGATGACAATGCTTCCTAAAGATAGTATCAGCGGGGTGCTCGATTTCGCCCGTACAAGCTGTGATACGCCTGTGACCGTTACGAAATAGAGGACACAAATTTTAATAAACAAGGACGCCGTATAATTCAATGCGACCAGCAATTCAATCCTTGTCAGGAACTCGCCGATATCGATCATCCTGACGGCTTGATATGAAGTTTCGCTGAAAATAGTGATGGAAGCACCCAGCACCGCAGTATCGCGTACGACAATCGCCAGAAATATCAGTGCCGATATGCCTGTGCCCCATACCATGGTGCGGGGCAGCTTTTTATCGTTTTTCATGTGCTGTGTAATCATCAGCAGCGCGATGATTTCTCCAAAAGGCAGACAAAACATGATATGCGATACCTGCAGATATTCTTTTGCCGAGGATTCAAACATGGGCTGGAAATTGGAAAAATCCATTTCTCCAATTAACAGTATGGTGGTAAATATCACAGCAGCGATCGTAAATATGGCTGTCAACAGACTGGCTTTTGCTATCGCAGCGATCCCTCTCTTGACCGCGAACGCACAAATCAGCGCGAAAACAACAATGAACACCATCTTTGGGGTCTCCGGCATGATATAACCGTTAAAAAAATCGGCAATATCTCCAAAATTAAACGCCAGTAAAAGAAGAAAAAACAGCAAATAAAATATCGACACGATTTTCCCTATGGTATTTCCATAAATAATGTCATTGATCTCAATCAAATTTTTGCCCGGGAATCTTTTAGCCAGAAAGGCATAGGACAAAATAAAAGGCACGCTCACAACAAAACCGGAAACCATGGACATCCATGAATCCTGCTTTGTGATATCGTCGACAAGCGAAATCAAAAGTACTGACCCCTGAATGAAACTAATGATTAAAAAGGTCAATTGCGATGCTTTTATTTTTTCATTTATGCCGTTCATTATATCTCCTTCTAATACGTCAAATCCTAATAATGCAGTTTGATCGTATCAAAAAAAATCTGGATACCTTTCGTCGGGTCGGGCAATTCGACACCCATGGCAAGAAGGACATTCAGCACAAATCCAACAAAAAGAAAAATACTGAAATATTTAAGTTCTCTCCATCGTCTCTCCTTTATCAGCTTTGGCATCTGCCAAACGACCATTGCCGAAAAAGCCAATATTACAATAATCATGGCACTGACTCGCCTGCCTTTTTTGGCAGTTTGCGTATCTTTGCAACCAGCAGCGACAAGGGCGGTATGATAAACTCAAACGGCAACGCAAATACGATGTGATAGTTGGCATTTTCTGCATTTTCTATCGTCGAGCCATAAGCGATAAGAGCCGTGACAATGCCGATAGCAGCCATTGGCAGCAGCAAAGGCGTATATGTTTTCATTCTTAACAGATGGGAAACGCTTTTTACCGCGGCAAATTTAAAAACCGATATCTTGATAAACATCGACGCGGTAATCCCCAGTGCCACGAGCAGTTCCATCCTGGTCAAAAACTCACCAATGTCGATCAGGCGTACCGATTGGAACGAGCCTTCCGAGAAGATCGCGCTTGAGGGGCCAAGGGTTGTGGTCACCTGTATGATGATCACTAAAAAAAACAGCATCGCAATTCCCGTACCGGCGATGGCATACCGCCCGAGCTTTTTACCCGAGCTTAAATAAGGCATCACCATCAGGAAGCAGATCACTTCGCAATACGGTATACATGCCATCGTGTATGTCGAATGTATAAAATCTTCAGGTGTCGCCTCAAACACAGGCATAAAATTTGAAAAATCCATATTGCCGATCAACAGTATGAAGGTGAGCATCACGACAAAGACAGCGAACGCCACCGTATACATGCTGACCTTTGCGATCGCTGCGATGCCTTTTTTGACCGCATACGCACAAAGCAGCGCGATTGTGATATAAAGAATAATCTGAGGCGTATCAGATAAAATATAGCCGGAATAAAATTCAACGATTTGCCTGTAGTTATATGAGAATAATAATATGAAAAAGATGATATAACATATGGAAATGATTTTACCCAATGCTTTTCCAAAAATAATATCATTGATCTCAGTCAGGTTCTTTCCGGGGAATTTTTTAGATAAAAAAATATAAGTCAGTATAAACGGGACACTGACAATATAACCGCTTATGATGACCAGCCAGGTATCCTGTTTCATTGAGGAATCGACCAGGGAAAGCAGCAGCACAGAGCCGTTAATAAAGCCAATGAACAAAACCATCAGCTGCGACGGTTTGATTTTTTCATTATTCCCGTTCACGATACTCCTTATTCTTCAGACAAGGCCGGCTCGGTAATGATACCGGCGCCGCTGATATTTGTCTCAATTTCAATATTGACTTTGACCTTTGAAAAAACCGTGTCCCAGTCTTCCCTGATCCCTTCCCATTCTTTGCTGTAATGCTGATGCAGCACTTCACCGAAACCGAAAATATCGGCGTTCAATTCTTTTGCCTTTTTGAGGGCCAGGGTCAGCTCGTTCAATATTTCTTCTTTGACAAGCGCCTCTATTTCTCCGATTCCCATCAGCGTCGCCAGGTTGACCGTACCCGTCTGTGTCGCGATTACGCCGTCTTCCGTAATTTTGATGTTCATGATGATTTCCCCATCCTTTATTTCAGCAGACAACTCTGTTTTAGCGCTTACGATTTCTGTCGCGACCTGCTGGTCACCGGCAGTGATATTGATAACGCCGCTTTCTATCCAGCCTTTTATCCATAAAAACCCGCGCGTTTCATCTTCGTCCAGTTCTCCCGTCATTTTATCTTCTTTAAAGACAGCCATGCCTTTTATGGAGAGAAATTGATTTTCTCCTTCCTGCAATATGTGAATCATGGGTGCGACAAACGATGTCGTTTCGCTCTGCATGGTGCTGACGTAATCCTGCACGTTGATTTCTCTGGACTGTGAATTCTCTGCCTGTGCTTCGATCAGCTTGTTGACATTGATCGCGGGCAGCAGATTCATCTTTGCTTCAACGTCCAGGATTTCTGCCGCGGTCGTATCCGCGATCACGATCGTCGTCGTCGGACGCGTTTCCTTGGCGCGTATAAAAAAGTCGAGGTAATCCGCGATGCCGCGTTCTGCGACTTCCCTGCCGATCACAAACACCTGATTGTGCGCGATGTAGAGCTTATTGCAGACTTTGTGCGTATATTCCCTGATCGCTTCAAACGTGTTCTCGGCGGCGCTTTCCACATTACAATACGCCTTCTCGGAAGAACCGGAAGAGCCGCCGGCTGATGAAGACTGCCCGATATTGTTGGGCAGCACGATCTGCGCGACCAGCTTGATATTGTCGGGGTTTTCGGTGTCCGTATCCATGCCAATGCCCATAACGATGACAAGCTCGTTGAGCTCCCTCGCGCCGCAGCCGGCCTGCATCAGCATCGGCAGACAAATCAGCAACAGTAGGGCCACGATCTTGAGTTTCTTTCCCATCTTACGCATCTTTTTCGCCTTTCTGCCTTCTGGAGACATCCAGCGGCTCACGTCGTATATTATTTTTGCCTGTCATCATGAACGGCCGTTTGATCATCGACCAAAGCGGCATGCGCACGAAACAGTCTTTCATGCCCTGCCGTGAAAGAGGCGTGATCGGCGAAAGATACTGTACGCCGAACGACTTCAGCGAAACGAGATACACCAGTACAAAAAGCGCCCCGGCCGTGATGCCAAACCCGCCGAGGAGCCCCGCCAGTATCAGAAAGAAATATCTCAGGAGTGAGATGGAATCCGACTGTGCGGGCACCACGAAATTTGCGATGGCGGTGATCGAGACAACGATGATCATAAAAGGCCCGATCAGTCCCGCGGTGACGGCCGACTGGCCAATAACCAGCGCGCCGACGATGCTGACCGCCGAACCGATCGGTTTGGGCAGCCGGACGCCCGCTTCTTTTAAAATGTCAAACATCACCACCATGATCAGCGCCTCGACCAATGCGGGGAAAGGCACGCCCGAGAGGCCGGCGGTCATCGTGAACAAAAGCTGCGTGGGTATCAGCTCCTGGTGGAATGTCGTCAGCGCGACATACAGCGCGGGCGCCAGTATCGTGATAAAATAGCAAAACAACCGTATCGCGCGCAGCGATGTCGCGTAATACGGCCGTATATAATAGTCTTCCGCCGTCTGAAAGCTCTCGATAAACACCATCGGTACGGTCAGCACAAACGGGCTTCCGTCCACGATGATCGCGGCATGCCCTTCAAGCAGCCTGCCCGCGATCGTATCCGGCCTCTCGCTGTTCCCAACGGTGGAAAAAATCGAATACGGCGCGTCTTCGATATACGCCTCGATATATCCGGAATCGAGTATCGAATCCGTCTTGATCTCCGCCATGCGTATTTTGATCTCTTCGACCAGGCCGGGTTTGACAATATCCTTGATATACACAATGCAGACATCTGTCTTTGTCTGCCGGCCGACCTTCAACGCTTCCAGCCGAAGATTGGGGTTCTTGATCTTGCGGCGCAGCAGCGAGGTGTTGATGCGCAGCGTCTCTGTAAACCCTTCCCGCGGGCCGCGTACCACCGTTTCCGTCTGCGGGGATTCGATGCCGCGTTTTTCCCACTTTCTCGTACCGACAGAAAGCGCTTCTTTGGCGCCGTCGACAAGAAGAACAGTATTGCCGGATAAGACATCATGCAGCATTTCGCCGACCGCGGACAGCTTATTCACTTCATGGGAAGACAAAAAACCTTTGCTGATGCTGTCTATATCGAGCGCGCCGGAATCTGTTTTCAGCTTGAATCCCGTGTCATACATCAGTGGTTTAAGAATTGCCAGATCGACGATCTCGTTGTTAACGAGGCCATCGATCATCAAAAGCGCACCGCGTGTCCGCGCATCCCCGCCAAGCCGGAATTCCTTGACGATTACGTCGGAACTTTCGCCGAGATATTCTTTAAACAGCGCCAGATTTTTATCGAGCGAACCAAAAAGGGACAGCTTTGCAGCCGCCTTCTTTGGCTCTTTCTTGCTGTCCGGCTGGTTTTTAGTACTCAGATACCTGCGTATTTTTTTGATATAACCAAACACCTTGTTTGCATCCTTTTTGAGCCGCTTTTTTGGGATAACAATAAATCATACAGTTCTTACATTCCGTATCGCCGCAGCGCATAACCGCAATCACCTGTTATGGTTTTTCGTCTCATTGTTTATTTTTGCATTAATTAGAATAACTATGCATAAAAGATATGAACGTTCGTATTTCAAGGCCGATCAATCAATATCCGGCAAAAACGCAGAGCGAAAAAGTGAAAAGGGTTATTTAAATAAAGCTCTTGCATAACCTCCATTTGTGGTCACGCAAGAGCTTTAATCAAAATATGACGATTGATTATTTATTTGATCGGTGCCGCCGGTTTTGCGGCATCTTTTATCAATCTATCCGCGGATATGAATAAACGTCCCCCTGATAGTTTCTCATCACGATCTCCCCGCCATCCTTCGAGATCACATATTCGGGATTTATCGGCACTTTCCCTCCGCCGTGCGGCGCGTCGATGACAAACTTCGGGACCGCGTACCCCGAGATTGTGCCGGTCAGGTCACGAATGATTTCGATGCCCGCATCCACCTGTGTCCTGAAGTGGCCAAGCCCCTGGCTTAAATCGCATTGATAAAGATAATACGGCCGCACTCTGGCTTTGACCAGCATGAGGAGCAGCTCTTTCATGGTCTTTGTATTGTCGTTAATATTCTTGAGCAGCACGCTTTGGTTGCCGAGCGGGAAGCCAGCGTCAACGATATCCGCGCAGGCCTTCAGCGAATCAGGCGTCAACTCCCAGGGATGATTGAAATGCGTGTTGATCCATATCGGCTGATATTTTTTGAGCATCGCAATCAGCCCCGGCGTGATACGCATCGGCAGCACGACCGGCACGCGCGTTCCGATACGGATGATCTCCACGTGGTCAATGCGCCGCAGCCGCGCAATGATGCCTTCAAGTTTGGCATCGCTCATCGTCAGCGGATCGCCGCCCGATATCAGCACATCCCGAATATTGGGGTTTTGTGCGATATAGTTTACCGCCGCCCGCACTTCCGCCTCGGTGATGATATGGTCTTCCTGGCCCACAGTCCTCCTGCGGGTGCAGTGTCTGCAATACATCGCGCATTTGTGCGTCACCAAAAACAGCACTCTGTCAGGATAACGGTGTACGATGTTTCTGACAGGGCTGTCGCGCTCTTCATCGAGCGGGTCTATCATTTCACAGGGGCGTACATGCGTCTCATTGATCGAGGGAACAGCCTGCATGCGGATGGGGCACATCGGGTCGAACGGATTCATCAGCGACGCGTAATAGGGTGTGATTGCCATACGGAAGATGTTGAGGCAG
>JAQTSP010000100.1 GCA_028711205.1 Eubacteriales bacterium
ATCACCAGTTCCATTTCGCCTTGATGGCTATTTTGTTCTTCCAGCATGAGGTTCTCCTGCGTTTCTTTTATTTTACCATACTTTTAGATAACGAAAAAGGCTGCTGACACTTTGTCAGCAGCCTGAGTCCTTTAACAAAGGACTCTTTCGCATTTTTGGGGCAATTTGATTATCTAAAATCGCATAATTATATGACATGAATCAATGATTATAATAAGGAAATACACACCCGTGGGTGCATTTTGAATGGAGGGTGTGTAATTTGTTTAGTTGACATGTTTTTATCTGCAAGGCATGTTGGGACGGTAGTGCTCATATAAGGTTTCGAGTCGGGCTTGCCCACTTACCTTTTTGACTTTGTACCGTCAATTATTTAACAGGTCAAATATTTTGAATCACCAAAAAAGCCATTTTGTATCGTATCAGGGAACAGAAATTTCTTTTGGTTACGGTTCTCCATATTTTGAGTACGGTTTATTACAGCAATATAGGCCGCTTTTACGTCCTTAACAGAACAGGCAGACCATTCGCCATCGGGGTTTTTGAAGCCGCGCTTGCGCAGAGCGCGGTGTATACCGTAGTCGGTAAATGTGGAGCCGTCCGAATACATGGCGGACTCGGCAAACACAATGCGATATGGCGTCAGTGTACAATTTCCTTTTTCAGAATTGAGAAGAAACTCTCGCTCCATGCGTTATCTCCCGGCTTGCCAACTCTCGAAAAGCTCTGCTTCCAGCCATAGTTCGCCACTTGTTTCATCACTTCATCTGATGTATACTGGCTTCCGCGATCGCTGTGAAAGATGACGCCCGCCGGCAAACGCCAGCGTTCCTGCGTAGCCTTTAGCGTCTGCAAAACAAGTTCCTTTTTCACATTTTCCGTCGACGCTTTTTTTAGTATGTAATTTTCTTCCTCCAACTCGGCTATTCTATGACGCAACTGACCCAGTTCCTCATTCTGCCGGGCCATTTGGGTCTTGTCGCCGTCCGGTGTATATTTCTTTCGCCATCGATATATCATGTTACTTGTGACACCGAGACTTGCTGCCATCTGTGTCACCGTAAGTTCGCTGTTATAGCTCATGCGCACCGCGCGTTTCTTAAATTCCTCGTCATATTTCCTGCGACTGTTGGACATTTTGATAAGCTCCTTTTTCTTTCATTGTATCTTATCATTCTGTCCGAAATTTTAACACCGACCCTAGCAATGTCAATACACTCAACCAATTATTACCTGTATGTGATTCGGATTTTTGGCATTATAACAGAGAGACTCATGACCTCGTGTGCGCTATAGCGGTTTTTATTATTCCGCACATAAGTGCAACAAATAACTTCACATGTGTTGATATCACTTTCATCAATTGATAAAGTATAAATGTGTAATAGTTGCCAATGGATCACATGCGCAGAATTGTTCGACCGAGTTAAACCACTATTATAAACAGTTTTTAGGAAGGAAATGTGATACAGTATGAATACCGATGCATATATGGTAGGGATTGATGTCGGAACTACCGGTACAAAGGTTGTTGTGTTCGACATGAAAAGCAATGTCATCTCCAAAGCATACAGGGAATACAGTACGATCAACATTAAGCCGGGCTGGGTCGAGCAGGATGCTAAGTTGCTTGTTGAGAAAACACTTGACGCTTGCCGTGAAGCATTGGGACGAGTGAATGCAGATCAGATTCAATCCTTGGGGCTATCCACCCAACGTTGCTGCGCCATATTCATTGATCAAAACGGTGACCCGATGAAGATGTTTTCATGGCAGGATTGCCGTGCTGAAAAGGAAATTGAAAAGATCAGAGAAACAATATCCGATGACGACTTCTATAAGTTAAGCGGGTTGCCGCTGAATGCGGCTTGGCTGTTACCAAAGATAATGTGGGTGCAGAAAAACGAACCGGAGCTATATAAAAAAACCGATCGCGTCGTACAGCTGCATGATTTGATACTGAAGCGTCTTGGGGCTGATGATTACTATACATCTGTAACAGATGTCGGCTTCTATTGCGTTTGGGATACCGATAAGTGTTCATGGGATGAGGGTTTAATCTCTCGTCTTGGCGTCGATAGACAGTTGATGTCTAAGGTCGCCCCGACAGGTACTGAGATAGGCCGCGTCACTCAACAGGCTGCTGCTGAAACCGGATTGCCTGTCGGCTTGAAACTGACAGTAAGCGCTGGTGATGAAACATGTGCCTGCATCGGCGCAGGTGTTGTGTATCCCGGTGCGCTTTCTGTCGATATGGGCACCGGCGGCATGCTGCTTGGTTTTCTTGACAAGCCATACCGCGATCCCAACAGGGCGTTCATGATTGTAAATCATCCCATCGACGGCTGTTATGAGCTGGAAGGTTGGCAGAAAGGGGCAGCGGGTGTATTTCGCTGGTTTAGGGATGAGATTGCAACTCACGAGGTGTTTGAGGCAAAGAGATTGGGTATTGATCCGTATCTGCTCTTGGATGATTTGATTGAAAGAGCACCCGCCGGTTCAGGCGGTCTCGTCGTAATGCCATATTTTGCAACAGCCGGCACGCCGCGTTGGAACGATGATGCTCGCGGAACGATATTTGGTCTCTCATATGCACATGACCGCGCCTGTTTGGCCCGAGCGTTCGTCGAAGGCATCACGTTTGAGATCAAGGACATGATCGCATGTATGCGGAGCTCGAACCTGACTGCGGAGAGTGCATGCATCATCGGTGGCACAACCAAATGTGAAGAATGGAACCAGATCCAGGCGGACATATATGGTATCCCCGTCCATGTGCCAATATTCGAGGATGCTTCAATATTAGGAGGTGCCATTATTGGGGCATATGGCGTAGGTTTATTTTCAAGCATACCGGATGCAGTGAAAGAGATTATTCGTGTAAAAAAGCAATATGAACCCATTCCGAAAAATGTACGTCTTTACGAAGAGCTATACGATGTATATGTCAGTGTATACGAGGGGTTAGACAACAGCGGCGCATTCAAAAAAGTGGCAGCATTTCAAAAGCGATAAGGAGGGAAATTACATGCTTAAAGAATTAAGGCAGCGCGTATTGGTTGCTGCAAAAAAGCTTAGGGAATATGATCTTATCGTTATGGCAGGCGGCACAGTGGCAGCCCGGGACTCGGAAACAGGGCTTGTGGTGATAACGCCAAGCGGTATGGAGTACGATGACCTTACTTGGGAAGACATGACCGTGATCGATGCAGCACTAAACAAAGTGGATGGAGCACGCAAGCAATCGGTGTGTTCCGATATGTTTATGGAGATATTCAAGGCACGATCAGATATCGGCGCAGTCTGTCATTCGCACTCGCGTTATGCGACGGCGTTTGCCTGCTGCAACATGCAAATTCCAGTTATAACAACAACGCAGGGAAACCTCGTAGGCGGTCCGGTACCTTGCACGCATTGGGTACATCCCGATCCGCATGAGCCTGCTTATCTAAGGGATATCGTTGAAACCATTGGCTTTGGTTTTGCCTGCAACATTAGGAACCACGGTCCCGTCGTTTGCGGCAGAACAGTTGAGGAGGCCATAGAAAACATTATCACAGTAGAAGTCACCGCACAAACGACATATATTGCGCGACAACTTGGTAACCCCGATTATTTGAGCGAAGAGGAAACCCTGCGCGCATATCAGTTCTGCAAATCATCGGTCGGGCAAGGGTGAAAGTCATTAATGCTGTCCAATATGTCTTCTTCTTCATGTGAAAAGCGATTGATGCTTTCAACGCTTTGACTTCATCGAGTAATAACTTATTGAAATAGCCGTCAAGCACTCAATCAGGGAGGGCGTTTTTCGGCGCACATAAACGCTGCGATATTCAATGTTTTATGCGGTGTAAGAGAAAACACCTATGCCGCATATATACTGCGCAAATAGATCAATCTCCACCGCTAACATCTGTTAAGATGGAATTGAACAGCAGCACTAAATCGGATTGCGGTTATATTTATCAGGAACACAAAAAGAGATATCTTCGTGTAGTTAAGCGATCGCCAATTAAAAAAGGTTACAAAGCGATTCCATGCATATTATTCAGAATGAATTGTACGCAAACGCTGCTGCCGATTTCAAGAGCATCCTCATCGACTTGAAAATCGCTGCTATGATGATAGCTAATGGCACCCTTTTTCTCGTTTCTTGTGCCAAGCATGAAATACACACCCGGCTTCTTTGAGAGGAAAAAGCTGAAATCTTCGGCGGCGAGAATGGGGCTAGTCGTTACGGCATTTTCTTCGCCTGCGACTTTACGCGCCGCATCCATGACCAATTCGGAGACCAAAGGGTCGTTGTATACTATCAGGCAGGTGATTTCGTGCTCCGCCTCGACGCGCCCGCCGACCTCTTCTGCCGCATTGCGGGCAATAGCCTCGATGCGGTTCATCATGTATGAATCCAACCCAAGATCATAGGTCGTGAGGACGCCATCCATTTCTGCATAATCAGCAACTGTGCCAAAGCTTTGCCCCGCTTTGAGAACGCTTATGCCGCATATATATTGCGCGAATGGATCGATCTCCGTTGCTAACATCTGCTGAACGCCGCAATAGGTGCGAACGGCCATAGCAAGCGCATCCTTGCCGGTTTGCGGCAGCGTGATGTGTGCGGCCACGCCGTGAAATATCAGTTTGAACGGATGGCAGGACGCCATGCTGGTGCCCGGACATAGCCCCGCCTTGCCAGCGGCCAGATCGCTATTCACATGCTGGCCGATGATCACGTCGATATCGTCCATTACACCGTCGGCGACCATATGCCGCGCACCGGTATCGGGGCCTTCCTCGCAGCACTGGAACAAAAGCTTGACACGACAGGAGATATTTTCTTTCATGTCATTGAGCGCTTTGGCCGTACCCAGCAGCATGGCTGTATGCACATCGTGCCCGCAGGCATGCATCTGCCCCTCAATTTGTGATTTATACGGAACGTCGTTGGACTCCTGCACCAGCAGCGCATCCGTATCGGCGCGAATACCGATGGTATAGGCGCTCTTTTCCTCATTGATAGTTGCCACGATGCTGCTCTTGCCGTATTTCTCGGTGTACGTGATGCCCATTTGTTCAAGTTCGCGCCTGATAATAGACAGCGTGAGCGGGTTATCGTAGCCTATCTCCGGATACATATGCAGCTTATGACGGATGGCGATGATATAGTCATCATCCACGTGTAATGCTTTTGCGGTTTTTCTCTGTTCCATATCATTCCTCCTTGATACTTAATACATATTATATAGTTAAATGAAAATTGAGACCCTGTACACCTTTCGATACAATGTTTCTGTAACAAAACAATTTCTCCCGAAAGGATACAGAGCCTCACACATTATACCAGTTTCGGTCTGCCATTTATCATATCCGTATATCTTCGTGCAGTTAAGCGATCGCCATTTAAAAGGTTACAAAGCGATTCCGTGCATATTGTCAAGAACGAATTGCACGCAAACGCTGCTGCCAATTTCAAGAGCATCCTCATCGACTTGAAAATCGTTGCTATGCAGACAGCTGACAGCACCCTTTTTCTCGTTTCTTGTGCCAAGCCAAAAGAACGCACCCGGCTTTTTTGAGAGGTAAAAGCTGAAATCTTCACAGCCGAGAATGGGGGCGACCGCTACGGCATTTTCTTCTCCTGCTACCTTACGCGCCGCATCCATGACCAATTCGGAGACCACAGGATTGTTGTTTACTATCAGGCAGGTGATTTCGTGCTCCGCCTCGGCGCGCCCGCCGACCTCTTCTGCCGCATTGCGGGCAATAGCCTCGATGCGGTTCATCATGTATGAATCCAACCCAAGATCATAAGTCGTGAGGACGCCATCCATTTCGGCATAATCAGCAACTGTGCCAAAGCTTTGCCCCGCTTTGAGAACGCTTATGCCGCATATATATTGCGCGAATGGATCGATCTCCGTTGCTAACATCTGCTGAACGCCGCAATAGGTGCGAACGGCCATAGCAAGCGCATCCTTGCCGGTTTGCGGCAGCGTGATGTGTGCGGCCACGCCGTGAAATATCAGTTTGAACGGATGGCAGGACGCCATGCTGGTGCCCGGACATAGCCCCGCCTTGCCAGCGGCCAGATCGCTATTCACATGCTGGCCGATGATCACGTCGATATCGTCCATTACACCGTCGGCGACCATATGCCGCGCACCGGTATCGGGGCCTTCCTCGCAGCACTGGAACAAAAGCTTGACACGACAGGAGATATTTTCTTTCATGTCATTGAGCGCTTTGGCCGTACCCAGCAGCATGGCTGTATGCACATCGTGCCCGCAGGCATGCATCTGCCCCTCAATTTGTGATTTATACGGAACGTCGTTGGACTCCTGCACCAGCAGCGCATCCGTATCGGCGCGAATACCGATGGTATAGGCGCTCTTTTCCTCATTGATAGTTGCCACGATGCTGCTCTTGCCGTATTTCTCGGTGTACGTGATGCCCATTTGTTCAAGTTCGCGCCTGATAATAGACAGCGTGAGCGGGTTATCGTAGCCTATCTCCGGATACATATGCAGCTCATGACGGATGGCGATGATATAGTCACCATCCACGTGTAATGCATTTTTTTCCATTATAATCCCTCCTATAATAATAATCCTAAACTAGACCATCTAACCGTACCGGCTGATTGTAATACTGGTATATAACTTTGCGCATAATCGTCATTTTTACATTACTTGTTTGTTGTAAGCACACGGTATCGAGTCCTCCCGTACCATATATCAGGATATCAGGAATGCCGTGCATCGTAATAAACGATACATCGCAAGCCGCCTTCATGCCGGACGCGACAGACTCAAATCCCATTATCTCTTTCCGACAACTGATTGACGGAGGACATCCCGACAAGTTCGCAGAAACAATTCGCGATATCATCAATGAGTTCATCTGGATATTGAAATGCTTTTCTATGTCATCCATCGTTTTGTTATCATCATAAGTATTGATTCCGCTTCTTCGGGAATTGTTATGTTTTTCATCAGGACCGCCAGCATTTTCGCCGCAGCACCTATCCCTTGCCCATATATAATGTTTTACGCAAATAATATATACTAGTATGGGGTAAAAACAGTAAATTGTCAATAGTTATAAAACAAATAATATGAAAAAATCAAACAAATATTTTTGACAATGATACAAATTTTATTGACAAATAAAGATAGACATGTTAGTATCAATCACATGATTAGATGTGTTGTGTGGCCTTCTACCTATTTACAGATTAGCATTTATACAACATTGGGCACTACAAATGCAACAAATAGGAAGTATTATTCATATGAAATAAGCACCATCAATTAAACAAATGTTGGTATATGAACTTGGGGGTTATAAGATGGAGCAAAACACAAAAAATTTGAAGCACCTGAATATTAGAAAATCACTGCTGGACCTGATCGATAGCAGCAGCTATCAGATCGGAGATAGGCTCATGCCGGAGATGAAACTATGCGAAGAGTTAAAGGTCAGCCGCGCCGCGCTGCGGCGTGTACTTGACGAACTGCAGCACGAGGAATACATTAGCCGCATACAAGGCTCCGGAACCGTCATATTGAAAAAGAGTACCAAATACAGCTTGAATCTCTCCAGCCTTGGAAGCGCTGTAGACGTTATAAAAGGTTATACAACCCTCACGACCGAGCAGTTTAAGATTTTTGAAATCCGTGCAGATGCGAAGCTTGCACAGAAATTGGAGATTGAACAAGGCGAGCGGGTACTGGATGTTGAGCGAGTGCGCTCTCTCGACGGAATACCAGCAATTTACTCTCACAACCTTCTTGTTAAGAGCCGCATAGACTATCAGAAGAATCTGTACGCTAATATTGCTAATTCATTGAGTGCAACCTTGGGTACGCACATCGTCAGTAGCGATGCCGATCTGCAGTACTGCAGAGCCGGTGAAGTTCTCGCAAACAAGCTCCATGTTGAACCGGATACGATGTTGCTTTTGCTTGCGGAACTTACAAGAATCCAAGATGGCAGGCCTATCGATTACGCACATGATTATTACGTGGCGAATTTGTTTGACTTCAAAATCATGCGAAGAATTCTTAAAACAGAATAGTTACACGAAATTCATACGTCGTTTTGGATTCTTTGGATTTTCAGATAACCCGGCTTGTATTTTGAAAACCGTACATCGGCGTGTTTGATTTATTCCAAAGTACTGATATCACCAAGGAAATGCGCAGACATTCAACACAGCGCCTGAGTGGGATGCCTGGAGAAATAGAGTATGGGAGGGGTGAGCGGCATAGCGAATACATATCTGGCAGCTGTCGATATTGGAACGTCCGGCGTGAAATCCATGCTCTTTGACGAGAAAGGCAATGTTGCCGGTAGCGGATGCCAAGAAGTTTATTGCACTTATCCGCGCGCAAACTGGGTTGTGCAGGATCCCGTTATGCTACGCGACGCCGCATTTGCTACGCTTCGCATTGCGAAGGAGGAGAGCGGCATAAAAGCTTCTGACATCGTGGCCTTAAGCTTTTCGGCACAGCGCTCCAGCGTCATATTCATAGATGAGCATGAGGAGCCCATCAAGATGATTCCCTGGCAGGACAATCGTGCCATTGCAGAAGTCGATATCATCCGGAGTACGATCGACGAGAACGAATACTATGATGTTACCGGAACGCCGCCTTGCGAAACATGGATACTTCCCAA
>JAQTSP010000101.1 GCA_028711205.1 Eubacteriales bacterium
GCCAGGGGTTAGAAGGTATTTTGGGCAGCTTCTCGGAAGATATAGAATTTATCGGAGCGAAAGAAGCTGCTGAAACTTCAATTAAGGATATCCCCGATATTGAAAAGTATACCCTTATATATCTTGAGGATAATATTTTCGATCCGGCTGCGTATGAGGCGGACGCGCTCTACGACCTGTCGCCTGTACGTATCGCGGACAACGAAAACGATTATCTGACAGTTCCCGGCGAAGTGCAATATTTGACTGACGATTTTCAGTTTGTTGACTATAACCGGCTTGAAGACGTGACAACGCTCAAAGTCCTGTCACCAGGTACGGTCTGTGTGATGACACGGCTCGGCATGCCTTTGATGTGGAAGATCACTATTGCCGTATTGATACTCGTCGTGTTCGCCGTGATACTGCCGCTTGTTTTGTCAAAACTCCGCAAACGCAGCAGAGGCGCCATCATCGGCATTGCGGGCGAGTACAAAGGTGCAAAGTTCAAAATGAAGGATGGCGAGGAAGTCATAATCGGCAGAGACCCGGGGCTTGCTAACGTGGTGTTAATGAGCGGCAGCGGGCTGATCAGCCGAAAACACTGCGGTGTCCGTTATGACAGGCAGAAGAACATATATTGGATAACGGACTATTCCACGAAAGGCACATACACAAAAAACGGCGAGAGGATAAAAGTCAATCAGCAAAACGGCCTGCGCGGCGGAAACGTCATCTGCCTCGGCAACAACGAAAACATGTTCAAGCTGCAGTAACGCCGCCGTAGGCATAAGCGTTTTGGAGGAGAAACAATGCAAATCGGCCCTGTCGATGTTCTGGGCACAGAGGCCGTGGTATATGAACGCCTGGTTATGGCTCATTGTGATTATTATGGTCATATTATTCCTGTAGACTGCGCATAAGGAGAAAAACAATGGCACAAACCCGCTGCATGCGGTGCATGAAAGAGTACAAAAAAGAATACGGTGTTTGCCCGCATTGCGGATATGTGCCGGAAGCGGCAGCCGTGAATCCGCTGTATCTGCCCGAAGGCACGGTGCTGGACGGCAAATACCTTGTCGGCACGGCAGTCGGCCACGGTGGTTTTGGTATCACTTATGTCGCGTTTGATTTAAGCCTTGAGCATAAAGTGGCGATCAAGGAGTATTTCCCGTACGGGCTTTCGACGAGGACAACCGAAAGGCCGACCGTGCTGCCGATGACCACGCAGGACGCGGAGACCAACTACCGGTACGGCAGGGAAAAGTTTATCGAGGAAGCAAGGACGCTGGCAAAATTCAGCAGGCTCGATTCGATCGTGTCCGTGCTGACGTGTTTTTCACAGAACAACACCGCTTATATCGTGATGGAATACCTCGATGGCGAAGACCTGCTGCAATACGTCAAGCGCAGAGGCGGCAAGCTGGAATGGGATGAAACGCTCCGGCTGATCGTGCCGGTGTTCGATGCGCTCATGGCGATACACGACGCGGGTATGATACACAGGGACATATCGCCCGACAATATATTTATAACAAACAACAGTGAAATCAAACTGCTCGATTTCGGTACCGCGCGGTTCGCGATGGGCGAGAAGTCAAAGTCGCTGTCGGTGATACTAAAGCCGGGGTACGCGCCGCCCGAGCAGTATTTTTCGCGGGGAAAGCAGGGGCCATGGACGGATATCTACGCACTGGCGGCGACGGTATACCGCGTTGTGACAGGGCAGAGCCCCGCGGACGCTGTCGAGAGGCAGATGAACGTATCGCTTGACCTCTCGGACGGGCTCGGCGAGAACGTGCCAGATACCGCAAAAAAAGCGCTTTTAAAGGCGCTTGCGCTGGAGCCGGGGGAACGGCCGCAGACGGTAGCCGAATTCCGGCAAGAGCTGTACGGGGCGCGGTCAGGGCAGCAAAGCGCGCCGCGGCCTAAAGACAGCGGTACGCCCGATGCACACGATGCATCCAGCCAGCCAAAACCGGACGAGGTGTACGCATGGGCCAGGCCGTCACGGGCAGAACAGCAAGGGGACGATTGGCTAAACGGATATCATGACAGCCAAAAAGAGCCTGACGGGTCCAAAGAAAACGATGAATCCGGTACCGATGATTTTTATCACCGGCCGGGAAAAGAAAGCCTTGGGATCGCCCATCCTGAGACAAAGAAGCTGAGAAAGCGGATACTTTTTGCCGTGATCGCTGCGGCGCTTGCGACCGGGTTATATTTTTTGATTACCGAGATTGACAAATCTCAGCGGTATCAAACTGCGTTTGACTACTATTACAGCGGCCAATATGAGACCGCCGCACAGTATTTTTGGGAACTGGACGGTTATTCGGATGCTTACTATTGGTACGATAACGCACACGCATATGCTTTGCTGGACAATGGCGACTATGACGCGGCCAGAGAAATATTTAGCTATCTTTCGAATACCGATATGGTCAATGAGTGTGATTACCGCAAGGCGGAGCAATGGCTGTCAGAAGGAGATTATAACGGCGCAAAAACGCTGTTTTTGGGCATTGGAGAAACGGAGAGGGCCAACGAATGCGATTATCTACAGGCTGATCTGTATCTGTCAGAAGGAGATTATGACAGCGCAAAGGCATTGTTTTTAAACATCGGGGAGATAGACAGAGCCAACGAATGCGATTATCAGAAAGCCAACGACCTGCTTTATATGGGAGAGCAGGAGGCCGCGTTTGAAATATTGCTCAGTCTTGAGTCGAACGGAGGATATGCGGACTCGTACCAAATCGTTCTGAGCATACAGGAGGAAATGATCAATTCGGTCTTTGGCGGTCTGGACAATATCATTGTTCCAGAGGCATATTCCGATTTTCCCGCGCTGTTTTATCAGCTGGATGAGATGCGGGCGCTGGCCGAAACATACGATATTGACGATGTCGTATCGGATGCCATCGATACAAAATTCAACGAACTTCTTCCGGCGTATGAGACGGCGTATTTTGAAAACGTGCTGGTTGGCCAAAAGGAGTTTAACAGCAATTATTTTTCAAAAATTAGCCTGACGACTTCTGTTAACTGGTCTGTATTGAGGAATCGAATTACAAGCCGGTTCGATTACCCGGTCG
This sequence comes from Eubacteriales bacterium, assembly GCA_028711205.1. Taxonomy (GTDB): domain Bacteria; phylum Bacillota; class Clostridia; order Christensenellales; family SZUA-584; genus JAQTSP01. The sequence goes on from JAQTSP010000101.1 coordinate 3,078, forward strand.
AAAGGTTGGAAGTGTATTGTTCTTTGAAGGACGCCGGAGCAGGGCTTACATTAATTTATGAAATCTATAAAATTGAAATGGACACAGATACAAAATTACTTGAGGTCGAAACCAGTGCGGATACAAGGTATGTCACATATGATTATGCGACAGAATGGGTAACGACTGGGAATGAGGATCCCGGGTACCAGCCGGGGATCTACCATCTCAAAGCAATAAGAGAAGATAACGGAGAAGTTCTTGCATCGTTATATTTTTCTGTCGGAAGAAACTAGTTATTTTTGATGGAGCAAGGAAACATGGCACAAACACGCTGCATGCGGTGCATGCAGGAATACAAAAAAGAATACGGCGTCTGCCCGTTCTGCGGATATGTATCGGAAGCGGCGGCCGCGAATCCGCTGTATCTGCCCGAAGGCACGGTGCTGGACGGCAAATACATGATCGGCACGGCGGTCGGGCACGGCGGGTTCGGCATCACCTACGTGGCTTTTGATCTGGCACTCGAGCGCAAGGTGGCAATCAAAGAATATTTCCCGTCAGGGCTTTCGACACGGACAAGCGGCAACCTGACGATATTTCCGTTTACGATGCAGGACGCGGAAAAAAACTACCGGTACGGCAGGGACAAATTTATAGAGGAAGCGCGTACGCTGGCGCGGTTCAGCAGTCTCGATTCGATCGTGTCCGTGCTGACGTGCTTTACAGAGAACAATACCGCTTATATCGTGATGGAATACCTCGACGGCGAAGACCTGATGAAATATGTTAAACGTCAGGGCGGCAGGATCGGATGGGATGAAACGCTTCGGCTGACCGCACCTGTATTCGACGCGCTCACGGCGATACACGCGGCGGGCATGATACACAGGGACATCTCGCCCGACAATATATTCCTGACAAGCGGCGGTGAAACCAAGCTGCTCGATTTCGGTACCGCGCGTTTTGCGATGGGCGAGAAGTCAAAGTCGCTGTCGGTGATATTAAAACCGGGGTACGCGCCGCCCGAGCAGTATACGTCAAGAGGCAAGCAGGGCCCGTGGACGGATATCTACGCGCTGGCGGCGACGATATACAGAGTGGTGACAGGCGGAACACCGGCGGATGCGGTGGAACGGCAGCTGGGTACCGCCTTGGAGCGGCCGGGCAGCCTGGGCACCGGAATATCCAAGACGGCCGAAGCGGCATTAATAAAGGCGCTTGAGCTGGAGCCTGAAAAAAGGCTTCAGACGATAGAAGAGTTCAGGCAGAAGCTTTTTCCGGCACAAAGGACGCGGATTCAGATGAGTGATATGAACACTGCGGAGGGCATGTTCTATCAGGAACCGACGCCGGGTGATACCGATGAATATCATCAAAAAAATGAATTTATTGACGAAACAGATGGGAATATGATCCATATGCGGAAAATGATCAATGATAAATTTGATGATTACGCATTGGAAGATGAAATAAGGGCGCTGCTTCTCAATGAAGAAGACGACGTTTTTGATAGCGACATGAAAAGCATAACGGAACTCGATGCGCCGAATAAGGATATAAAAAGCATCGAAGTCCTATATTACTGCACGGCAATCGAAAAACTGAATTTAAGCGATAACAAGATCAAAGACATATATCCGCTGGAAGGCTTGGTGAACTTGAAGAGCCTTGACTTGAGCTACAACAGGATCAAAGACATTGACCCTCTTGAAGAGCTGACGCAGCTGGAACGACTTGATCTCTGTGAAAATAAAATAAGCGATATCTTTGCCTTGGAAGGCTTGACCAATATCAGGCAGCTGTATTTAAGCGGAAACAAAGTTAAGAACATGGATGTGTTATCAGGCCTGAAGAGCTTAAAGGCGCTGCATCTGAATGAGACGGGCATCAAAGACATTTCTTTTTTAGAGATGCTGGCCAGCTTAGAAGAACTGCTGCTTTTTAATAACGATATCGAAGATTTTGGTTTTTTGCCTGGGCTGAAACAACTTCAGATTCTTGACCTGAGCGATACACTGATCAAGGATATTGGTATGCTGTCAGATATGACCCGGCTGAGGAGCTTATTCTTAGATAATATCGTTTTGTATGATATCGGCCCGCTGGCACAATTAACAAAAATGGAGAGATTAAGTATCAGTTATAATTATGTAAAAGATTTAAACCCGCTGAAAAGCCTTGCGAACATTAAGGATCTGGATCTAAGAGCGAACGATATTGATGACTGCCGGCCATTATCAGGGCTGAGAGATTTAGAGAAATTGGATTTACGGGACAACTGCATCACGGATATTCAGACAATTCCGAAGCTGCCGAACCTGAAGAGTCTGATGCTGTCCGGCAACCCGATTGATGATTACGGCCCGCTAAAAGAATATTACGGCAAATTGCCTTACAAAGATTTTTAGAACTGAGGATAAAACATGACGCTGATACGCTGCATGAAATGCATGAGAGAATTTGACGGGGCATACGAGGTCTGCCTGTACTGCGGGTACAAAAGAGGTCTTGAACCGGTCAATCCGCTGTATCTGCCCGAAGGCACGGTGCTTGACGGCAAATACCTGATCGGCACGGCTGTCGGGCATGGCGGCTTCGGTATCACCTACGTGGCGTTTGACTTAAGCCTCGACCGCAAGGTGGCGATCAAGGAGTATTTTCCGTACGGGCTCTCGACGCGCACGAGCGAAAGCCCGACCGTGCTGCCGATGACGACGCAGGATGCGGAGGACAACTACCGGTATGGCAGGGAAAAGTTCATCGAGGAGGCCAGGACGCTGGCGCGGTTCAACCAGCTCGATTCCATCGTGTATATCACCGGATACTTTTCGCAGAACAACACCGCCTATATCGTGATGGAATACCTCGATGGCGTGGATCTGCTGCAATATATTAAGAGCAGGGGTGGAAAAATCAGCTGGGAAGAAACGCTTCATATTCTTGCGCCCGTGTTCGACGCGCTTATGGCGATACACGCGGCAGGCATGATACACAGGGACATCTCGCCCGACAACATATTCATCACAATCGGCGGCAAAACAAAACTTCTTGACTTTGGTACGGCACGGTTCGCGATGGGCGAGAAATCAAAGTCGCTGTCGGTGATCTTAAAACCGGGGTACGCGCCGACAGAGCAATACTCGTCGCGCGGCAAGCAGGGGCCGTGGACGGACGTCTACGCGCTCGCGGCGACGATATACCGCGCGGTAACAGGAGAAATACCCGTTGACGCCGTCGACCGTCAGATGGGTGAAAAATTAGAGATGCCGGACAGTCTGGGCGCGGTGATGCCGCCAAATGTGAAAGATGCGCTGATGAGAGCGCTTTCGCTTGAGCCGGGGAAACGGCCGCAGACGATCGCGGAATTCAGGCATGAGCTGTATCAGCCGCAGCAGGATCCGGCGTACTCGCCCCTGCAAAACGCCGCAGAGGCTAATGCATACGACAGCCAGCCGCAGCCAATATACCAGGAATACGCGCCTCCGAAACAAAAAAAGAACACAGGCCTGATTTGGGCTATAATCGCAGGGGTTCTGGCTTGTATCGCCATTACCGTCGTTATAATCATTTTCGTCGGACAGCAGCTTAGTTACGTGTCGCCGTCAGCGCTATTTGCAGAGACACCTGAATCCTCAGAATCGGCGAAATATATGGTCTATACAGATATCGGAGCATTCACATGCCAGCATGAGTTTGTGACAAGTTATATGCATGATGAATCGAGCGGCGAAATAGCGCAGGACGGGGAGATATTTCTGTCGATGACTCTGACACCGGCCGACGGCATTGATGTGGAGGCTGCAAGCAATTATTTCAACAGCGGAACAAAAGCCGTTGTTGACGGGCAAGAATATGATTTATATGATGAAACACTTTCTGCGTCGCCATCGTATGAAGGCGGAGAAGATATCTTGATTGTCCTGATATTTCGTGTCACTGACCACGGTTACGGCGATTTGGGGTATGAGCCGTATGTCGAGCTGATTCCGCCATCGGAAATGAACACAGCCGTATATTATGACCCCGAAATGGTCGTCGATATCCCCGACGAGGGGCTACGTGAGGGCATATTGCAGACGCTGGATCAGATGGGCGAGCCGGTGGATGGCGACATCACCGTCGCCGACATGCAAAAGATTGAAGTGCTTTTTCTGGTTTCCCCAAGCTGTCTGCAAGCATGGGGAGACATGGAAGGCATTTATATCAGCGCGGATATTTCGTCTTTGAGCGGTCTGGAATACGCAACGAACATGTCTTCTTTAACGCTGCCTTACAATAGCATCAGTCAATTAAACGCACTCAGCGAATTGAAGCAACTGACTAACTTGGATCTGCAGTACAACAATATCAGCGACATAAACGGGCTCAGCGATTTGACGGGGCTGACAAGTTTGAATCTGCATAACAACGATATCAGCGATTTAAGCGCGCTCAGCGAATTGACGGGGCTGACAAATTTGATATTGTGGAGCAACAATATCAGCGATATATGGCCTCTGGAAAGATTGGCCAGCCTGACTTATTTAGATTTGGACAGCAACAGCATCAGCGATTTAAGGCCCCTGGAAGGATTGACAAATTTAAACACGTTGTATTTGTCATATAACAGCATCAGCGATATTGGCGCGCTGGAGGGGCTGACCAATCTGAATGGGTTGTTTATGGAGGGCAACAGCGTCAGCGAAATCAGTGCGCTGGGAGGATTGACGAACCTGGTGTGTTTGGGCCTGGGAAATAACAGCATCAGCGAGATCAGTGCGCTGGAGAGGTTGACCAATTTGAATGAGTTGTATATATCCGGCAACTGCATCAGTGATATCGGTGTGCTGGATGGACTGACGAATCTGACTTATTTGTCGCTCGATGTGTCTGTATACGACAACAATCTTCAAACAGTGGAGAAGCTTGAAGCAAGAGGATGCGATATATATCCATATTGAATATCAGCGTCAGGAATGATGATATAAATAATTTATATTAAATATAAAGGAGTAAATTAAAATGAATAACCAAAAACGCGGTTTTACCGCCGAAATGATCGTAGAGTTCGGCGCATCGATCTTGATGATTATACTATTCTTTATCCCATGGCTCAATATCACGTTTTACGGAGGCATATCCGGCGCAAGATTGTTTTCGACAGCCAATGATATATTGCAGTATACAGATTCCGGCGCTATAGCGTACATGTTTCTGCTGCTCTATGCGATACCGGTGTTTGCCATATTTTGCATCATATTCTTTGCGACGCAGAACAAAAAAATGACGCGCAGCTTTTTCATGACCATGTGCATCGTGGCCGCCGCAGAGCTCTCGATACTGCTTATACTGTGCATATCGGCTACCTCAAACGCCGGAGAGCTCGGAAGAGCGCTGATAAGCTTATTTGCAGAGCTGGGCGTGGGATTCTGGCTGACGCTGGTATCGGCAGTGGGCGGCCTTGTCTATGTTATTATCGCCGCGTCAATGGATAAATCCTCCGGCCGTGCCGCCGGCGCATATGCACAAAAAGGCGGGAATGTCAATTTTCAGCCGGCGCATAAAAGATTCGTGTTGTCTGTGGTGTCCGGCGAATATATGGGCGCAAACATTCCGGTGCCGGCCGAAGGGCTGAATA
>JAQTSP010000102.1 GCA_028711205.1 Eubacteriales bacterium
GATATGCAGTTTATGAATAAATCCAAGTATTTTTTGGCTCTCTCGGGCGCGATCATGCTTATTGCTTTGATCGTCGGGTTTATATTCGGCGGCCTGAATCTTGGAATCGATTTTACAGGCGGCAGCATACTTACCATCGAACTGGGCGAGGCCTATGACGTTCAGGATGTTAAAGACGCTCTCAGCGAAAACGGTATCGATCCCGCGACGACGCAGATCGTTAAAGGCGGAGATGCGGGTACCCAGGCAGTCATCCGCATGCAGGAGCTTGCGGAGGGTGCGGACGACGCGGGTATCCGCGAGGCCATTATAGAGACGCTTGTGATAACGTATCCTGACGCGGAGGCCGGAGAGATCGAAAGCGTGGGCGGCGTCACGACAAGCGAGATCATCAGAAACGCGTTTTTATCTATTTTGCTGGCGTCAGGACTGATGATGATATACATCTGGATCCGGTTCGAGCTTTTCTCCGGCATCGCGGCAGTGGTGGCGCTGATTCACGACGTGCTGATCATGACGGCGGTTGTCTGCATCGCGCGCGTACAGATCAACAGCTCGTATATCGCGGCGTGCCTGACGATCGTCGGTTACTCCGTTAATGATACGATCGTTCTTTTTGACCGCATCAGAGAGAACAACAAGCGGTTCAGCGTCAAGAGCATGACGCGCGCCAAAGTTGCGGATATCAGCATCAAAGAAACGCTCTCAAGAACGATCAATACATCGCTGACAACGCTGATTACGATACTCGCGCTCTATATATTCGGCGTGACGTCAATCAAGGAATTTGCGCTTCCACTGATCGTCGGCCTAATCAGCGGCACGTACTCATCCATTTTCATCGCAAGCCCGATCTGGGTCGCGCTGATGCAGATAAAGCATAAAAAGGAGCATCAAAAGCTCACTGAAAAAATGGAAAACTCTAAAGCCTGATGTCTGTTTATTACCGGTAATCATAAAGCCTTTCCCGGCAGGGAGAGGCTTTTAACGTATCAAAAGAAAAGGCGGTCCAAAGTGTTAAGGTTCGAAAAAAGAACGTATCCGGTTGAATGCGACAGCGAAAAAGTGGCTGAGATACAAAAAGCGACAGGGCTTCTCTGGCCTGTGGCAAAACTGCTTTGCGAGAGAGGTATCGACAACCCGCGCGACGCAAAGCGGTTTTTACACCCCGGCCCGGAGCAGCTGCACGACCCGTTTTTGCTGCCGGATATGAGAGAAAGCGTACAGCGCATCGACAAGGCCATCAAGGACGGCGAGAAAATGACGGTTTTTTGCGACTATGACGCGGACGGCATATGCGGCGGCAGCGCGCTTTATCTTTATTTGAAAGACGCGGGCGCGCATGTGCGCATCATGACGCCCAACAGGCATAAGGAAGGGTACGGGCTGAACGCGCCTGCGGTCGAGCAGATCGCGTCGGAAGGCGCGGCGCTGATCATCACGGTGGACTGCGGCATCACGAACACGCTTGAAACGGCGTTGGCAAAAAGCCTTGGCATCGACGTCGTGATCACCGACCATCACGAGTGCGGCGCGTGCCTGCCACAAACGCCGTATATCATCAACCCGAAACGCGCGGACAGCGTATATCCGTGCCCGTATCTTGCGGGATGTGGCGTCGCGTTCAAGCTGATCCACGCGCTTTCTTCACTTGAATGCGCGATGCGTTATATCGACCTTGTTGCGATCGGCACCATCACCGATATCGTGCCGATGCTTGATGAAAACCGGGCCATCGCTGCTCTCGGTATCAGCAAGATACAAAGAAACCCGTCCGCCGGTATCGCGGCGCTGGCGCAGGCCGCCGGCATCAGTCTTGATTCGATATCGTCATTTGGCTTAAGCTTCGGGCTTGGGCCACGGATCAACGCGGCCGGGCGCATGGATACCGCACAAGCCGCGATAGACCTTTTAAGCGCAGTCAAACCGGGGTACGCTCTGAAACAAAACGCCGCCCGGCTTTGTGCGCTGAACGATCAAAGGAAAAAAGAAGTCGAGGATATTTTAAGCAGTGCGGAAGACATGATCCGCAAAAACGAATACATGAAAGACGCCGCGATCGTTCTGGCTGACGAAAACTGGAACCCGGGCGTGGTGGGAATCGCCGCGGCTAAAATCGCGGAAAAGTATTTCCGGCCATGCGTATTGTTCGGCGGCAGCGAGGGCAGTCTCGTCGGGTCCGCAAGAAGCATCGACGGCGTTAACATGTTTGAGGTGCTGGGCGCTTTTGCCGAGAGATACGAGAAATTCGGCGGGCATGCGCGGGCGGCGGGCTTGACGGTCGAGCCGTCTGCCGTCGACGCGCTGAGGCGCGATGTGTGCGAGTACCTCAGCAGAAACTACGATGAAAGCGTGTTCATGCGGAAAAAATATTATGATATGACGCTTGACACGGCTGATATCACGTGTAAGCTTGTCGGCGATATTGAACGTCTGGAGCCGTTCGGGCAGAGCAACGAAAAGCCGCTGATCGCGGTACTCGACGCGGATATGGCCGAGACCAGGTTTGTCGGCAAGGAAGGCGTTTCGCATCTGAAGTTTGTGATGGAGAAAAACGGCGCGGGCATAGAAGCGATCAGTTTTTTCTTTCGGGATGCGCATTCGTTCACATCGCGGCGGTGCGATTTTTTGTGCGAAGCGGGCATCAATGATTACAGTGCGAGGCCGCAGCTTGTTGTCCGGCATATGGCGATGAAATACGACGACAAGCTGGTAAAAAGCTTTTTCGCGGCCAATAGCGAGGTTATGATCCAACGTTTTTTGGATGAAACGGTCAGCCTGTGTGGAAATGCGGGGCATGCTTTTGTTAATGAAAGCGCTTTTTTTGAAACGATACAAAAGGAGCTTAAGGCAAGCCGGTTCGGGCTTTGCATCATTGCGGATACGCACCCCGCACTTTTGCGGCTGATCGGCATGGGTGTGATAGAAGACGCGCTGAAAGCCGGAGAGCTTGGCTTTTTTGACCAAAGGGCGTATTCGGCGGACAACTGCATCGCATGCGGCACCGCGGCCGGACATGACCGCATCTATCGCATCGGCGTCGGGGAATCGGCGTTTTTCGACGACAAGCTGAAAAACGCATACAGGCAGCACGCGAAGATGTACTTCACGGAGCGCGACGAGTTGCTTGACATATACCGCAGGGTATCGCAGCATACGGGCAGATCGCCGCGGACGGTGGGTGAGATAGCGCACCGCCTTGCGATCAGCGGCGAAAAGCTCTGCTTTGCTTTACGCGTCTTTACTGAACTTGAGTTGATTGACGTCATTAAAAGTGGTAGAATACATGCAATAAAAAACGGCGGGCCAAAAAAAAGCTTAAGGCAAAGTGAATGCTACCGGTGTTTTGAAGATATTTTGGGCGGATGATAAGGAGAATGCATTGGAAGCGCTTTTGGAAAAAGTAAAAAATAATTACAGCGAGAAGGACGTGGCTTTTTTTACGAAGGCGTATCTTTTTGCGGAACAGGCGCATAAAGGGCAGATGCGCCTATCCGGCGAGCCTTTTTTCGGGCATCCACATGAGGTCGCGAACATACTCATCGATCTGGGGCTTGATGTTTCCACGGCCATCGCCGGCCTCTTTCATGATATCGTGGAAGACACGAACGTGACGCTTGACCAGGTGCGCGAAGAGTTCGGGCCGGAGATCGCGAAGCTTGTCGACGGCGTCACAAAGGTCGGGCGCGTCGATTTTTCGTCAAAAGAAGAACATCAGGCGGAAAACCTAAGAAAAATGTTTCTTGCGATGGCAAGCGATATCCGCGTCATACTCGTCAAGCTTGCGGACAGGATGCACAACATGCGGACGCTGAAGTTTCAAAGCAAGGACAAGCAGATGGAAAAAGCAAAAGAGACGCTCGAGATATACGCGCCGCTCGCGCACAGGCTTGGTATCAACACGATCAAGTGGGAGCTTGAGGACCTTGCACTGAAATATATCGACGAGCAAGGCTATTACGAGATTGCCGAGAAATTGACAGAAACAAGGGCGGAGCGCAAGGAATATATCAACGCAGTCATCGAAGAGATCAAAAAGCATCTGAGAGCGATAAAGGTCGAGGCGGAGATAGAAGGCCGCCCGAAGCATATCTACAGCATATATAATAAGATCCACAACAAGGACAGGGTTTTCGAAGAGGTGTACGACCTGATCGCCGTGCGCATCATCGTCAAGTCGGTGCGCGACTGCTACGCCGTTCTTGGCACCGTGCATACCGTCTGGAAGCCGATCCCCGGCCGGTTCAAGGACTATATCGCCGTACCGAAACAGAACATGTACCAGTCGATCCATACGACCGTGCTTGGCCGCGACGGGCGGCCTTTCGAGGTGCAGATCCGCACAAGAGAGATGCATTCGACGGCCGAATACGGTATCGCGGCACACTGGCATTATAAGGAAGGCGCATCCCAAAACGGCGATATGGACAAAAAGCTTTCCTGGCTGAGAGAGCTTCTTGAATGGCAGACGGATACCAGAGACTCAAGAGAATTTATGGAATCGTTGAAAATTGACTTTTTCAGCGACAAAGTATATGTGTTCACGCCAAAAGGAGATGTCAAGGAGTTCGTTCTGGGCGCGACGCCGCTCGATTTCGCATACGGTATCCACAGCGAGATCGGCAACAAATGTGTCGGCGCAAAGGTCAACGGAAAGATCGTGCCGCTTGGGTACGAACTAAAATCCGGCGATATCGTGGAGATACTGACCTCGTCGGCGTCAAAGGGCCCGTCGCGCGACTGGCTGAAAGCCGTCAAAACGTCGCAGGCAAAAAGCAAGATCAGAAACTGGTTTCGAAAAGAGCAAAAAGATGAGAATATCGCCAAGGGCCGTGAGATGCTTGAGCGCGAGGCGCGGCGAAAGGGATACGATTTTAAGACGCTGTTCAAGACGGAATGGGTCAAAGGCGTTTTCAAAAAGTTTACGCTGCAGTCGGTCGACGATATGTACGCGGCTGTTGGCTACGGCGGTATCGCCACAGGCCAGATATTAACGAAGCTGATCGAGGAATACAGGAAAGAAAACAAGGTCGAGCCGGACAGAGAAATCAGCCATCACAAAGCGCGAAAACAGGGTGACTTGAGCGGCGTCATCGTCAGGGGATATGACGATATGCTGGTCAGGTTCGCAAAATGCTGCAATCCGGTGCCGGGAGACAGCATCGTTGGCTATGTGACGCGCGGCAGAGGCGTGTCGGTGCACAGGAGCGACTGCTCGAATGTCAACACGGCGGATTTCGAGCAGGGCCGGATGATCGATGTGGCGTGGTCGAAAAACGAAAAATCGGCGTATAATGTGGAAATACAGGTGACCGCCGACGACCGGACAGGGCTGATCGCGGAGATATCGAACAAGCTTTTCAACATGGGGTTTTCCATCACGTCGGTCAACGCGCGCATGGGCAAGAACAGCGCGGCCATCATCGTGATCGGCCTCGAGATATCCGACATCTCGCAGCTTGACGATATACTCAAAAGCATGAAGGGCGTATCCGGCGTTCAGGATGTGTTCCGGATACACAAATGACGGAGGGCGTATGATAGCCGTAATAGAGCGCGTCAGCCGCGCCAGCGTGACCGTGGACGGCCGGATAACGGGCTGTATAGGCAAGGGACTGCTCGTGCTGCTTGGCGTGGAACAGGGCGACGGTGACAGCGATCTGGCATATATCGTGAACAAGACCGCGGGGCTTCGCATATTTCAAAGCGAAGGCAAGATGACGCTGAGCGTGATGGACATTGGCGGCGAAATCATCGTCGTGTCGCAGTTCACGCTTTTGGGCGACGCCAGACACGGGAAGCGCCCCGATTTTACAAAGGCCGCCGACGCCGGCCATGCGCAGATGATGTATGAGAAATGCATCGCCGCGTTTGCCGATATGGGCTTGGGGACGGCTGCCGGAGAGTTCGGCACGCATATGTGTGTCGACATGTCGGGCGACGGGCCGGTCACGATACTGCTCGATTCAAAACGCAAATTCTGATGACAGTGACGGTTTGGAGGGACATATGAAAGTTGAACAGATCGCGGTGGGCGAATTGTACGCCAACGCTTTTATCGTTTATCAGGAAGAATCAAACAAAGCTTTTGTTGTTGACCCGGGCGCGGATTTTGAGAAGATCAAGGAACGGCTCAAAGCGCGCGGCATCGGCGAGGTGACGCATATACTTCTGACGCACGGGCATTTTGACCATATCGGCGCGGCGGCCGCGCTGAAACAGGAGACGGGCGCCAAGATCTGCATACATGAGAGGGACCTGCCGATGCTGAAAAGCGGGCGGCACAACCTGGCCGTTTTTTCGGGCTTTAGCATACCGGAGTGCGAGGCGGACATCATCTTAAAAGGCGGTGAGACGATTGCCGCGGCGGACATGGATGTCGCTGTGCTGCACACGCCCGGCCATTCAGGCGGCAGCGTGTGCTATCTCTGCGGCGACGCGCTGTTTGCGGGCGACACGCTGTTTTACATGTCTGTGGGACGGACGGATTTCCCGGGGAGCGATTCGGCCGAGTACAGGCACACGCTGGACACCGTGCTGCGCGGCATCAGGCGTGATTACGACGTCTATACGGGGCATGGCATCAGGACGACACTATATGCTGAGTTCAAGAGCAATCCGTTTCTGAACGGAACGATATGACAACCCTCAATACCGATACGCCAGCGTTCTTTAGCGACATATGCGAAGTGATCAGGCTGTTTGTCGATACGAGAAAGATCGCGCGTACCGAGGCCGGCGATACGCCGGGGCAGGGATTTTGCGTGCTACACAGCCTGAGCCAGACGGACGGTATGGTGACGAGTACGGCCGGGGTCTATACTGACGGAGATCAGGCCGCGGCATATACGTACCGGTGCGATGCCGGACAGGGCGTGCTGGAACAAAAACGCGCGGCAAAACGCGCGGCGAAGATCAGCGTCTACAGGGCGCTGAATGACTATTTCGGCACGGACATGCCGTGGGGATCGCTGACCGGCATACGTCCGACAAAGCTGCTGCGCGACAGCCAAACGCGGCTTGGCAAAGACGGCGCGCGGGCGCTGTTTTTGAACGAGTTTGACGTGTCGCGCGGGAAATACGATTTTGCGAAAGGTATCGTGGACGCACAGGCCGGCCTTTTGCCGGACGCAGATTGCGATATCGATGTGTATATCGGTATCCCTTTTTGCGTGACGCGGTGCGCGTACTGCTCATTCTCGTCAAACACGCCGGACGTGTTTTCCGGCGCGGAAGATAAGTATATGGACGCGCTGATGAGCGAGCTTGATATGGCGGAAGAGCTGCTTTCCGGCAGGAACGTGCGCGCAGTCTACATCGGCGGCGGCACGCCGACGGCGCTCTCCGCAAAAAACCTCGAGAAAGTTGCCATGCGCGCGGCCGGGATCGGCAAAGGTGCGCTTGAGTTTACCGTTGAAGCGGGACGCCCGGACACGATCACCGACGAGAAGCTGGATATCATCAAGTCATGCGGTGCCTCCCGTATCAGTGTCAACACACAGACGCTGCTTGATAAAACGCTCGTGCGCATCGGGCGCGCTCATACGGCGGCACAGTTTTTTGAAGCGTACCGCATGGCGCAGCATAAAGGCTTTGACGCGATCAATGTCGATATCATCGCGGGCCTGCCGGGAGAGACGGCGGACGACGCGGCCGAAACGCTGAGAAGTATCATCGGCCTTGATCCTGAAAACATCACCGTCCATACGCTCTCTATCAAGCGCGCGTCGAAATTTGCCACGGACAATATGGACGCATTTCCGACAGACACCGAGACGGCGGGGATGCTGGAGAGAGCCCGCGGGATGCTGGAGAGGGCGGATTTTCACGCCTATTACATGTACCGGCAGAAGTATATGAAGGGCAGCCTTGAGAACGCGGGGTATGCAAGAGGCGGCAAGGCGTGCCTCTATAACATCGACAACATGGAAGAGCTTTGCGGCGTCATCGCGTTTGGCGCGGGCGGGATATCAAAGCGCATATTCAGTACCGAGGGGCGCATCGAGCGCGCCGCGAACATAAAGGATTTAAGAGAGTATATCGCGCGTCCGGCCGAGATGTGTGCCCGCAAGCGTGCGCTGTTTGGTCAGGCCGATCGGGACGTCAAAAATAATGAGTATTGAACAGCGGGGAATAGGCCATATAATAAACATGACGGGCCAAAAAACTAGTTGACATATAGGCGTGGTTAAAATATAATTCTACTCGTTGACTAATGCCCAATAACGATGCTTGGCCGACAGGAGTGGTTTTCATGAAGATAGATATCGCGGATGCTGTCAAAAACGAGGGCGAGATGTATACCGCGACGTATGACGGCACGCTTGACCGCATTGAGTTTTTGGGCGAAAGCTATGTGTTCACCGGTGGAGTCCACGTGGATGCCGCATATTGTTTTGACGGCGAAGGTATCGTGGTGACAGGACGTTTTTCTGCGGATGTACCGGTCGCATGCTCGCGTTGCCTGAAACCTTTTTTATATCCGGTCGGGTTTGAATTCAACGAATACTATAAAGAGCAGCCCCAAGACGGCATGTATTCTTACAGCGGCGAATCAATTGACCTTGACCAGATGCTTTCAGACAATGTGGTGATGACACTGACCTTAAAGTTTCTCTGCAATGAGGACTGCAAGGGACTGTGCAGCGTGTGCGG
>JAQTSP010000103.1 GCA_028711205.1 Eubacteriales bacterium
TAAAATGGTCATTTGCCATCTTGGCAGCGGCTCAAGCATCACAGCATTAAGAGACGGCAACTCCGTCGATAACAGCATGAGTTTTACTCCACTGACGGGGATTCCTATGGGGACGCGTTCGGGAGATATTGATCCGACCATTTTAACCTATATGGCCAAAAAGATGGGTACGGACTGTCAGGCGATTTTAGCTGACGCCAACAGAAAATCCGGTTTATTAGGATTATCCGGTTTGAGCAGTGATCTGCGCGATATTATTGAAGCGTCTAATAAAGGCTATGACCGTGCTACAAGTACAATAAAAGTTCTTGTCTACCGTATACGTAAATATATAGGAGCGTATGCTGCCGTCTTAAACGGTTTGGACTGCCTGGTGTTTACTGCCGGTATCGGCGAACGCTCCGCAATGATACGCGAGCTTGTATGCAAAGATATGAATTACCTGGGTATCGTATTGGATAACCAAAAAAACACGAATCTTGAGATATCAGAGGGCGGTTTAATATCCAAACATTCGTCAAAAGTAAAAGTGCTTGTGATACCGACTAATGAGGAGCTTACAATTGCCCGTGAAACAAAAAAGCTGATAGAAAAGTCTGGATAGCGGTGAGACAAAGTCAATGCACGAGAAATGAAAGGATGCGGGTATGGAATTTATGGATTGCCTGCGCGGGAGGCGCAGTGTGAGGGAGTTTAAGGATAAAAAGGTGGAGCACGAGGTTATAGAACGCGTTGTATATGGTGCATCCTTTGCTCCATCCTGGAAAAACACACAGACAGCTCGGTATATAATAATTGAAAATGAAGAGATAATAAACGATATAGCAATAAACTGCATGATGGGCTTCGAGTTAAATATCCGGACTATAAAAAATGCGCCGGTGCTGGTTGTGGTGACCACGGTATCGGGAAGGTCGGGGTTTGAGCGTGACGGATCTTTTACTACGTCAAAAGGCGACAGGTGGGAGATGTTCGATGCGGGCGTTGCTGCTCAGTGTTTCTGTCTGGCGGCCTATAATGAAGGACTAGGTACAGTTATAATGGGGATATTTGACGAAGAGGCGCTGGCGAGGTCGGTGGGGGTGCCTGAGGGACAAAGTGTATCCGCGATAATAGCCATAGGGTATCCAGAACAACAGCCCGTTATGCCGAAGAGGAAGAATGTTGAGGAACTTATTTCGTACAGGTAAGGATATATTTGACGGTTTAGAGTAGTTGAGACGTCATATGCATCCGCGGGTTTAATGCTGAGAGAGAGGAAGATGTACAAAAAGCTTAGCCCGTCAGGGTATAAATAATAGCATTGACAAAGTATATTAAAACACGTATACTGTATACGGAATACATAACTCATTTGTTTATATAAATTCTCAAATTCTAACATTTTTAATGATTTATCATAAGGTATTGACGCCTCGGCGTTATATATAAATAATAAAAAGGAGAAAGAGAATGAAAAAGGTAATATTGTTTGTTTTATGTGTCTTAACAATCAGTATGATGTTTGTTTTTACTGGTTGTGAGGTTACACAAGAATCCGGTGAAGAGACGACATCAGCTCAAACTGACGAAGCGAATGAGCAAGCATCAGCTCAAACAGATGGAGTGACTGAACAAGCATCAGCTTCAGCAGAAGATAGTTCCTTGTTAGACACGGTAGCGGAATTATTTGCGCCTTCGGACTATATGACACTAAAGGGTGATGAGCCTGCCCCTACCACGAAGAAGAGCATTAAAGTAGGGGTAGTTCCACCCGTAGCAGGTGTTTATCACACTACATTTAAAGTGGGCTTTGAAGAAGGGATTGCGGCATTGCCGGAGGGATACGATATCGAGTTGATATATCAAATGCCGACATCGACTGGCAACCAGACTACCACAGAAATGATCGATATCATGGAGAATTGGATCAATCAGGGGATTGATGTCATTGTCACATGCCCCGTCGCGGATGATGCAGCACTCGAGTCAGTATTTAAAAGTGCAGTAGAAAGTGGGATACCTGTTTTTGAATATGGCATAGATCCTGAAATGGTCGCTAATGATTATGTCACATGCCTGGTGAGTTATTATGAACGTGCTTCGGCAAAAACGGTTGGCGCATGGGCAGCAGAAACATATAAGGATATGGATCTGAAGATTGCTTTCATCGGCGGTCCGGAAGGCCCATATACGACACTTCGTGGAGATGGGTTCTTAGAAGGAATTGCTTCACATCCAAGCTATGAAGTTGTTGCAAAGCAGTCGGGCGAATGGGATCGGGAGACATCATACAACGTAATGCAAAACTTGCTGGTCAGTAATCCGGAAATCAATATGATTTTCGGTATGTATGACGATATGTCATTGGGTGCTGCTTCAGCTATAAGAGAAGCAGGGCTTGAAGATGATATCATTGTACTTGGTTACGATACAAACATCGAAGGATTGGGAGCCGTGAGAGAAGGTACGATGCAGTGTACTGTTTACAATGGAACAAAAGAAACTGGTCAATACATTGTTAATCTAATTAAAGAATATGTGATGGATGGCATACAAATAGAAAAATTATACGAGTTTGTGCCTGAATGCATAAACGTCGATAACGCAGATGATTTTGATGAAAACAGATTAAAAATTGACTGATTATTAATCAAAGGATGAATATCACGGCGTAAAAACCGTGATATTCATCACATTTTGGGAGAAAAACATGAAAAAAATACTTGAGTTAAGAGGTATAAATAAAAGCTTTGGAGGCGTATCCGTATTAAATAATGTGGATCTTGATTTATATGCAGGTGAAATTCTCGGGCTGATTGGTGAAAATGGTGCTGGGAAATCAACCCTAATGAAAATTATTGTTGGTGCCATACAAAAATATAGTGGAACAGTTACGCTCAACCGTGAAAAATTACAAAGCTCTTTAGCTGGTAGGTATTTACAGGATCAAATCGGTCTTGTATTGCAAGAATTAAGTGTTTTTTTAGATTTAACAGTTACCCAAAATATCTTTATTAACCAAGAGATTAAAACAAAATTTAATATACTAAAACAAAGAGAAATGAACATAAGGGCTAAAGAAATATTAAAAGAAGGTTTGGGTGTTGATATAGACCCAAACCGCCAGGCGCTGGAGTTAAGCCTTGGGCAAAGACAATCCTTGGAAATCGCGCGTGTACTATGTAATAAAAAGAGAGTCATCATTATGGATGAACCAACAGCTGCGCTGGAAGATAATGAACGAGAATGTTTATTTAAATCAATTCAAAAAATTAAAGAAAGCGGGACTTCAGTAATTTTCATCTCACACCACCTTGAGGAAATACTGCGGATTTGTGATAGGGTAATGATCTTGAAAGATGGTTATTCGATGGGAGAATTTCGCAGAAATGATATTGATAAAATGGCAATGATTAAACTTATGATTGGGAAAACAGTGAAAAACTTTTATCCAAAAGAAAAAGTGGCCATAGGTGATTCAATATTAAAAGTGGTTAACTTAAGGAAGAAGAGTTATTTTAAAAATATTAACTTTGATTTAAAATGTGGAGAAGTATTAGGATTAGCGGGACTTGAGGGCTGTGGAAAAAACGAAATATTACGTTGTATATTTGGCGCTCATAAATATGATGAAGGCAAAATAGTTGTTAAGTCAAACTCTATGAAAAAACAAGCAGTTACAGAAGCCATGGGTCATGGGATCGCTTTTCTGCCGGCAGAAAGAAAAACTGAGGGTATATTTCCTTTACAGGATGTTTCTTGGAATATGATTATCGCAAATATGGTTAAAAAGAATCATTTCTTTGTAAAGGGTAAGAAAGAGGAAGCAGGTGTTAACGAATATATTAACTCTTTAAGCATTAAGGTTGCAAATAATAATCAGCTAATCAGTCATATTAGTGGTGGCAATCAACAGAAGATTATGCTTGCCAGATGGCTTATGACAGGGACGGACATTTTTCTTTTTGAGGAACCAACCCGGGGTATTGATGTGAATGCAAAAACTGAGGTGTATTTATTGATTGGCGAGCTGGTCAAGTCTGGAAAGGGTGTTTGCATAGTATCATCTGATTTACCCGAATTGCTTGGGATATGTGATAGGATCCTTATTATCTCGGAAGGTGAAATTATGTACGAATTAAATCCAAAAGAAATAACAGAACATGAATTAACAGATTACATTACCAAAAGTAAGGAGTTAATCAAATGAAAGTGCAAATAGAAAAATTGCAAAACGGAATGAGAAAAATATATAAAAAGCAAGATTTCGGATTAGTAGTAATTTTTTTCATTATTTTTGTTTGCTTATCTTTATTATCGAACCGGTTTGCAACACTGAAAAATATTTTTACAATATTGAATCAGTCTCCATTTATTACAATAATGGCAATCGGTATGACGTTAGTTATTGCAACAGGGGGTATTGATTTATCTGTCGGAGCCATAATGAGTATAACGGGTATCATTGCAGGTGATTTAATAATTGGAGGCGTTAATGTATATCTCGCTATTGCCATCGCGTTGGCGGCTGGATTCATTATTGGCTTGATTAATGGCTTAATTATTACAATGCTGAAAATAACAGATTTTATTGTAACCCTATCAACGATGACAATCATTCAAGGCATACTTCGCGTTCATACGGCAGGCTTATCTATTTTTGGTCTGGATTCACCGGATTTTATATGGCTGGGGCAGGGAAAGATATTTGATATCTCTATTCCCTTTATTATCTCAATGATCGTTTTAGTGATATTTTTAATTGTTACATATAAGACGGCATTCGGGAAATATGTTATTTCTATTGGGAGCAATCAAGAGGCAGCCAGACTGGTCGGCATTAACATTGCAAAGACTAAAACGATTGTATATGCTTTATGTGGGCTATTAAGTGCGCTTTCCAGTATATTAATTACCGCCAAAGTCAGCACAGCGATGCCTAATTTGGGCGATGATTATGCAATGAATGTTATAGCTGCAGCGGTTATTGGAGGTGCAAGCCTATCTGGAGGAAAAGCCAGAATATTTGGAGCGTTTATTGGTTCTTTAATGATGACCATGATAAGAAATGGCTTAAATGTGATGTTGGTTGACTCCTCATGGCATCAAGTTGTTATAGGTATTATCATTTTAGTTGCGGTAGGTTTTGATGTGTTTAACAACGCAAGACAAAAAATGGTGAAGCATACTTCAAATTAAATGGGTTGCGCGCGCCTAAGAAAAGGAGAAAAAATGAATAGTATAAAGGTAACCGATTCACATGTTCATTTTTGGGATCCAAACAATTTAAAGTATGAGTGGTTGGAGGGGAACCCCCAATTAAACCGGCCATTTGTCGTAAAAGATTATTTAGAGGCGGTTCAAGGAATCAATATTGAGAAAATCTTATTTGTTCAAGCAGATTGTTCTCCTGATCAATTCGAAGAAGAAGTGAAGTGGGTATCAGCGCTTGCCGATAAAGACAAAGTTATTAAGGGTATTATCGCTTATGCGCCAATAGAAGAAGGGAGCGTAGTACAAAGCAGCATTGAACGTGTTTGCCAGTATCCATTGGTAAAAGGAGTAAGACGGCTTATACAGTTTGAGCCGGATATTGATTTTTGTGTGCAGCCAAAATTTATAGAGGGCGTGCGGGTGCTGGAAAAGTATAATCTAAGCTTTGATTTATGTATATCCCATATACAAATGGAAAACACAATTAAACTTGTACAAAATTGCCCCCGAATACATTTCATATTGGATCACATTGGGAAACCGGACATTAAAAATCAAATATTTGAACTATGGAAAAAACATTTGAAAGTACTTTCAAAAATGCATAATGTAAGTTGCAAAATTTCCGGTCTTGTGACAGAGGCTGCGCATTATCAATGGAAAGCAGATGACTTAAAACCTTGCGTTGATCATGTGATTAATTCATTTGGTTTTGACAGAGTCATGTACGGTGGAGACTGGCCGGTAATACGAATGGCTTCGCAGTATTCTGCGTGGTTTGATGCTTTGAAAAAAATATTAGCTGGTTATTCTGAAGAAGAAAGACGGAAGTTGTATTTCGAGAATGCGAACAGAATTTACAATCTGAAATAGCAAATAAGAAAAAGGAGTAAAAAGATGAGATTAGAGGATAAAGTCGCTATTATTACAGGGTCAACAAAAGGGATAGGGCTGGGTATTGCCAGAGCTTTTGTGAGGGAAGGGGCGAAAGTAGTCATTACAAGTCGAAATGAAGAAGATTGTAAAAAGGTCGCTTTTGAATTAGGCAGTGAAGATAATAAAGCAATTTACGTTAGGACAGACGTAAAAAACAGTGATAATATAAAAAATATGATTAATAAAACCATAGACGCATTTGGGAAACTGGATATATTGGTAAATAATGCGGGATACAATATTCCTAAAGATGCAGAAGGGATAACAGAAGAGGAATGGGAGTTTATTCAGCATACGAATCTGAGGAGTACGTTTTTGTGTTGTAAGTATGCGTTACCCTATTTAAAGAAAACAAAAGGTAATATAATTAACATTAGCAGCATGGCGGGAATTCAGGGATTTTTTAAATCCGCGGCTTATTCGCCAACCAAAGCCGGGCAGATAGCGTTGGCAAAAAATATTGCGATTGATTATGGTAAAGATGGTATTCGTGCTAATACAATCTGCCCGGGGTATATACGTACGCCACTTAGTGATGTATGGTTTGAATCATTAAATGATAATGGAACATTAATGAAGCAAATATTAGAGAAACATTTGGTTGGGAGATTTGGGAATTTAGACGATTGTGGTTATGCGGCAGTGTATCTTGCAAGTGATGAAGCATCCTTCTTAACAGGTATCACACTAAATGTTGATGGTGGAGTAACTTTAGGATATTAAAATGAGCATATTGGAAAATCTATTGGCAGATATAATTATACCAAGGTTTATCGAAGTAAACTATAAGATGGATAGTTCACATATCAAAGATGTCCGTGGCAGCGTCCTTTATGCGTTACAGCGCAAAGGAACCCTTGACGCCATCCGGCCAGGACAATCTGTTTGTATTGCTGTAGGCAGCCGCGAAATTGCAAATATCAGTACTGTCACCCGTTGTGTATGCGATGCAGTTAAATCTGTCGGCGCACACCCCTTTATTATTCCAGCAATGGGAAGTCATGGAGGAGCTACTGCGGAAGGCCAAAGAGAGATACTGGCAGGATACAATATTACCGAAGAAACCATGGGCGTGCCTATTCGCGCGTCGATGGACACGGTAAAAATTGGTGAATCGGTATCTTATATTGATGTACGACTCGATTGCTGTGCCGATGGCGCCGACTATATTATTCCCATTGGACGGATCAAGCCACATACGGACTTTCGCGGGAAAATCGAAAGCGGCCTTTGTAAAATGATGGTTATCGGTATGGGTAAACAATATGGCGCGTTCATGTGCCATAAGCTCGGGTTTAAAAACATGGCGAAGAATCTGATTGAGTTTGCCAGTGTCGTTATTGAGAAAAAGCCTAACATGTTTTCTGTGGGTATCATAGAGAACGCTTATCACCAAACATACAAAATTGTAGCAGTTCCTGCTAACCGGGTTATTACGGAAGAACCGGGTTTGCTTCTTGAGGCCAAAGAGAAAATTGCAAGGTTGCCGTTTGATCATGTTGATGTATTACTTATAGATCAGATCGGTAAGGACATAAGTGGTGCTGGCATGGATCCAAATGTAACCGGAAGATCGCCAATACTGGGTGTGAGCAGGCCATTTTTTCAGAGCATAGCAGTATTTGACCTGACTGATAAATCGCACCACAATTTTGTTGGCCTCGGGAGTGCAGATGTAACTACACGCAGAGTATTTAATAAGATGGACTTTGAAAAAACTTACTCTAATGCCATAACCTCAGCCGAACCTATTGGGGTTAAGATACCGGCAGTCATGCCAAACGACAGAACAGCCATCAAATTTGCTCTGCATATGGCAACAGACGCAGATCCCCATGCCCAGAGAGTTGTTTGGATACACGACACCTTAAGTTTAACCAAGTTTTATATTTCCGAGGCGCTTTTTGCTGAAGTAAACAATATCCCCTCGATTATTGTCACTGATGAAAGCCCAAGTTCAATTGAGTTTGATGAAGATGGGAATGTTTCAGGGTGGCAATAACGAAGGGATGTTATAAGATATAAGAAAAATGGAGGTATAAATTAAATAATAAATGAGAAGTAAAAGATACTGGTCAACAAAATATTTCCTCTTCAAAAGTATATTTTTGCTCAGTAAACACCAAATAGACAAATTTAAAAGAGTATTAGAAAAAACGCCCATATAAAGGCGTTTTCTTTGTATCCATATTATCTCTTTGAGAACTGAGGCGCACGCCTTGCCGCCTTGAGGCCGTATTTCTTTCTCTCTTTCATACGTGAGTCTCTTGTCAGGAACCCTGCTTTTTTGAGTACCGGTCTTAACTCGGGCTCTGCTTTTAAGAGAGCGCGCGCGATGCCGTGGCGAATCGCACCGGCCTGGCCGGTATATCCGCCGCCCTTGACGTTGACGGCGACATCGTACTTGCCAAGATTCTCTGTCAGCACAAGCGGCGACCTTGCCTGCATCCGGAGAGTTTCGTATCCGAAATATTCATCCAATGATCTTTTGTTGATCACCAT
>JAQTSP010000104.1 GCA_028711205.1 Eubacteriales bacterium
ATGGCGGAGCTGTTCGGCAAAGAAGGCGGCTGCAGCAAAGGGCGCGGCGGAAGCATGCACATGTATAAAAAGTCGGTTGGTTTTTTGGGCACGAACGGCATGGTCGGCGGCGGGATCGGCCTTGCGGTCGGCGCGGGGCTGACGATCAAAACGCTCAGGAAAGACGCCGTATCGGTCGTATTCTTTGGCGACGGTGCAAGCAACATGGGCATATTTTACGAGTCGCTGAATCTGGCCTCTGCGTTAAAACTCCCTGTGATATTCATCTGTGAGAATAATCTGTACGCGACATCGACGCCGTTGAGAGACATCGCCGCCAATCCGGAAATCGCGACAAGAGGCGGGGCGTTCCATATAGCCAGTGTCGCTATTGACGGCAACGATGTTATCAAAGTATACGAAACCGTGGCAGAGGCCATAGAGCGTGCGAAGAGAGGCGACGGGCCGACGCTGATCGAAGCGAAAACGTACAGGCAGCACGGGCATCATGAAGGAGATCAGCTGTACGGAACATACCGGACAAAGGAAGAGCTCGATACGTGGATCAAAATGAAGGATCCGATTGAGAATTACAAAAAGAGGCTGATTTGCGTATTTGAAATGAGTGAAGACAACATTGCGTCAGTTGAACAAAAAGTTGAAGATGAGATACGAGAAGCGATCGACTATGCAAAAAACAGCCGGGAGCCGGATCCGGCGGATGTTGCGAGATTCGTATTCAGGGAGGCGAGATAATTATGGGGAAGAGAGTTTCATTCATGAATGCAATCCGTGACGGTATTGCTGAGGAAATGCGAAAAGATCCGACCGTTGTCATAATGGGCGAAGGCGTTGGCGAAAGAGGCGGCAGCTACGGGCATACGAAAAATTTATGGCAGGAATTCGGGGCTGAAAGAGTGATTGACACACCGATCAGTGAAAACGGATTTACGGGTATGGCTGTCGGCGCCGCGGCAACAGGCTTGAGGCCGATCGTGGACATCATGTTTGCCGATATCCTATATGAAATCATGAGCCAGGTCGCACAGCAGGCAGGGAAACTGTCGTACATGTCTGCGGGGCAATACAGCGTCCCCATGGTGATTCGCGCACAGATGGGCTGCCGTATTACAGGCCCGCATCACTCGGCCTGCCTTTATGCGCTGTGCATGCATGTTCCGGGGCTCAAAGTGGTTGTTCCGGGAAACGCATATGACGCAAAAGGCCTGATGAAAACGGCAATCCGGGATGATGACCCCGTGGTGTTTTTTGAACATAAATTCAATTATGCGGTAAGAAGCGAGCTTCCCGAAGAAGAATATTATGTGCCGTTTGACAAAGCAAATATATTAAGAGAAGGAAAGGATATCACCGTTGTTTCAATAGGGCCGATGCAGGATAAGGTATTAAGCGCAATCGAAAAGGGCCTCGTTGATGCGGATGTCGAGCTGATTGACCCAAGGGTATACGTTCCGCTGAACTTTGACGAGATCCGTGAGTCGGTCAAAAAAACGGGCCGGCTGGTGATTGTTGAAGAGGGGTATCTGACTTGCGGCGCGGGTGCGGAGATCGCAGCGCGCGTATCCGAAACAGTCATGGGCAGCATGAAGGCGCCAATTGTCCGGGTCGCGGCGCTGGATATCCCCCATCCATATGCACCTGTATTGGAGCATGCGATGATTCCGGATGAACAGGATATTGCCGATGCGGTCAACAGTGTCATGAGCCATAAATAGAAAGGAGCCAGAAAAGTGAAGGTCGAAATTAAAGTGCCGCAGCAGGGACTGACGGTAGACTACATTACATTCAGCAGCTGGAAAGTATCACCGGGCGATGCGGTTAATAAGGGCGATGCGATTGCCCAAATCGAGTCGGAAAAAGCGGTGCTGGAAATTGAAGCCCCGGAAAGCGGAAAAATTATTGAGTTTGTCGCAGAGCCGGGCGAGGAATACCAAATAGGCGAAGTGCTGGCTTATCTGGAAACGGAGATGTGATGTGATGATGAAGGATTTATTCGATATTTCGGGCCGTATTGCCGTTGTGACGGGCGCAAACAGCGGGATCGGGTCGGCGGCGGCCGAACTGCTTGCGTCAAAGGGCGCCAATGTGGCGCTGATCGGCAGAAGAGAGCCGGACGACCCGGCCATTGTTGAGCTTCTCGGAAACGTAGAGGAACATAAAACGCTGTGCAAATACTATCAATGCAGTGTTTCCACCGAGAGCGATGTTGTGGCAACGGCACAACGGATAAAGAAAGATTTTGGAAGAGTCGATATACTTTTCAACAATGCAGCGGCAGCAAAGCTCATGTTTCTCGAAGAGATGACGGAAGAGCAGTGGGATTTAACTGTCGATACCAGCCTCAAAGGCACGTTCCTCTGCTGCCGTGAGTTCGGAAAGATCATGATTGAACAGAAGCGGGGCGCAATCGTCAACATGGCGTCGATCGCCGGCGTGCTCGGCCTGCCGCGAGGCACCGCGCATCACAGCGCAGCCAAAGCCGGCGTGATGGGATTCACAAGGGCCGCGGCCGTGGAATGGGCCAAACATGGCATCAGGGTCAATACGATCGTCCCGGGGCAAATCGGAACGTCATCACTGCAAAAGGTGTTTGAGACGAATGAGAAATTCAAACAGGATATATTAAACGATATTCCGCTGGGACGTGTTGGGCTGCCCGAAGAAATTGCGCATAGCGTTTTGTTTTTGGTATCTGACGCGGCGGGGTTTATAACAGGGCAGACATTGATCGCCGACGGCGGGACTGTTATTAAATAATAACCGGACAGGAGAGAGACCATGAAGGCGCTGCAAAAACTGGATTACGGAAAAGACCTGATGGAAATCAGAGAGGTAACAAAGCCAGAGATTATCAACGATGATGATGTGCTGATCAAAGTGAAGGCGGCCGGTGTTTGCGGTACGGATATTCATATATATAACGATGAGTTTACATATTTTCCTCCTGTGACGCTTGGCCACGAGTTTTCCGGTGTTATCGAGGCTGTCGGTAAGGCCTTTCGAAGTTCAAAGCCGGTGACAGAATCGTGGCCGAGCCACACGCAGAGGCTTGTATGGTGTGCGATTTGTGCAGAAGGGGATATTGGCAGATTTGCCCCGAAAAACGCTCTCCCGGCTGGGGCAGGGACGGTGCGTTTACCGATTATCTGATCATGCCGGAAAAGCTTCTGCACAAAATCCCCGAAGGCGTACCGTTCGATGTGGCGGCACTGGCGGAGCCTGTGGCCATCGTGACCGGCTATGTTTCGGAAAGAGTGAAGATCTACCTGCAGGATTTTGTTGTGGTTGTCGGCGCCGGCCCTATCGGCATGCTGGCGGCGCTGGCCGCGAAGGAAAACGGCGCGTCGAAGGTTGTTATGCTGGGCGTCGATGCCGATGAGCCGTTGAGGTTTAAGACGGCCTTAGAGCTTGGGACCGACAGAGTCATCAATGTCATGAAAGAGAATGCGCAAGAGATCATTTCGGACATGACAGATGGCCGTATGGCGGATGTGGTTATTGAGGCGTCGGGTAACGAAAAGGGCATACAGTCGGCTTTTCATATTGTCAGAAAATGCGGCCGGATATGTATTATCGGCCTGGCCGCAAAAGACGGTGTCAGTGTGCCATGGAACACGGCGCAAAGCAAGATTCTTGATGTGTTCTTTAATATGAGTTCAAGTTATACATCGTGGGACAGCGCGCTGAAACTCATGGCAAATACAAAATATGATTTGACGAAGCTGATATCGCATAAGGAGCAGATTGAAAACTGGCGGGATGTTTTTGATGATTTGATTAACGGGCGGGGCATAAAAGCGGTGTTTATTCCGGAATCGGAAAAACAAAATGTGTAGTATATGAAGACGAAAACATTTGAAGAAAAATATAAAAACGTTAAAGCGATTCGCTTGGAAAATGATTATTTATCCGTGGGCGTGCTTCCCGTTAATGGCGCCAAGGTTTTTTCACTGTATAACAGGATCACGGGCAGGGAGTATATGACCCAGGCAGTTTCACAACAGTACGCAGAATTGAAATTTGGAGAGGAATACATCCAGGCGGAGGTGAGCGGTTTTGATGACTGTTTCCCGACGGTGGACCCGTGCGTATACGCTGATTATCCGTGGGAAGGCACGCCAATTGCCGATCACGGGGAAACATGCCAGCTCAAATGGGATTACGCATTGCATGACTCCGGGGTAGATATGGAGGTGCATGGCGTACGCTTCCCGTATGTGCTCAGAAAGTCGTTGCGTTTTAAAGACGACAAAACGCTGAGAATCGAATACGAGGCTAAAAACTGCTGCGCGTATGATATGAAGTTTATATGGACAGGGCATATCATGTTAAACGCACAGGAAGGCGGCCGCATCATCCTGCCGTACGAGCAGGGCGCCCGCGCGAAAATAGTGTTTTCTTTTAATGAAAGGCTCGGAAAGCCCGGAGATATTGTCGAGTGGCCGTCGGATTTTGCGAAAGACGGGGAAAAGCAAAGATTTGATGTGACCGCAAAACGCAACCCGAATGGGAACAATTACAAATTAAGTTTTATTGATAGAATAAAAAAGGGAGAATTCATATATCAATACCCGGATGGGGATAGCGTTCGATTATTATTTCCGCAACAAAGGATTTCTTATATGAACATTTGGGTCAACGAGGGATCGGCGTTTGGCCTTCATTCCATCGCACCCGAACCGTCTTTCGGATCTTGTGATACGCCGATTGAAGGAGAGGCAGGTGTTCTCAAGGCGCGAGGCACACAAGACTGGTATTTGGAGTTTTTGGTTTGAAGCGGATAGAATTGTGAGGTTGGTTATGTGGGATCATCATTATTTTGAAACAGAGAGTATTCGAGAAGAGATCACGGGATTTTTATTTAACCTTGTTAATATCAGTTCTTATTCAAATGATGAAGTTGAACTGGCCAATTACTGTTTTGACATGTTTTCAAAAATTAAAAAGCTGAGTGTTTCCAGGGTTCCCATGGACAATTCTATCAAGAACCATCCTTTGTATTGTTCAGGAATGGGAAATGAATACAAGAATAATTTTAATATTGAAGTTATCTACAAGGGGACGGGAGAAAGAGACCCGATATATCTGAACGCACATATGGATACAGTCCCGGCGGCGCAAGGGAATGAACACTTGCTTGCGCCCAGGATGAAGGATGGTATTATCTATGGTTTGGGCGCATGTGACGACAAGGGAGGCATCGCATCCATCTATACGGTATTTCGGATGTTGTCGGAGAGCGGCATATCACTGCCCTTTGATGTCGTGGGGCATTTGGTTGTCGAAGAGGAGATCGGCGGCAATGGTACGCTGGCTGTAACGAACAAACCCATGAAAGGGCAAAGTGCAATCGTCATGGAACCGTCGGGAGATAATATATTCTGCTCCCATCGGGCAGGGCTTTGGATAAAGATTAGTTGTCAGGGAACGGCCTGCCATACGGGTTCAAAAGACGCGGCAAGCAGCGTCAGCGCGCTGGATGTGGCGCTGTGTGCGATAGATGTTTTAAAAAAGACCCACGCCGATTATGTGCAGGAATGCAGAGAAAATCCTGTCAAATACTATGAAGATTATCTTCCCTATTTGAATGTTGGCATCGTCGACTGCGGCGATTGGCCGGGAACCGTTCCAAATACGGGCGTCGTTGTGGCTTCTATCGGCATACTGCCAAATATCAGCACGGACGATATGAAGAAAAGGATATCAGATGCTTATGAAAAAGTTGAGATGCTGAATAAGCATACCGCCATAGAGTATATTTTCGATAGAAATTCCAGCGTGCTCGATGAGAACGACGATTTGGTATTGGATTTAATCAAAGCCGGTAAAAAACATGGAAGAAAGCTTATACCTTTGGCCATGAAAGCGATTTGTGATAAATATTTTTACCAGGAAATCCATGGGATACCTGCCGTGGCGTTTGGACCGGGGAAACTTGAAGATGCGCATTCTGCAACTGAGCAGGTCGCGATTAAGGATGTGTTAAAGGTTGCAGAGATTCTCTGCGAATATATACAAATGAAATGCTAACCTATACCTACCAATTTGCATTATCCAATGCAAAGTAAAATAAAAAGGAGGCTAGTCATGAAAAAAATAGTTTTATTGGTTGTTGTTGTGTTGTTGTCGACATTTATTATGGGGTGTAGTGGTGCATCAACACAGACTGAGGAGAGCGAGAGCGTAGAGGTTTCCAGCTCGGTGACGACGGAGGTGGAAGAAAGCGAGTCTGTTGAAGAACAAAAAGCCACATATGATTTGAAATGGTATACCGCGGCCGCCACGGATCAGCCTGCGACACTGATTACTGAGGAGATGATTCAGGAAATAGAGGAAAATAGTGACGGGAGAATAAAGATTACCCTATATTCTGCGGGATCATTGGCTAACGAAGCGGATGCCTTTGATATGCTGAGAACGGGTACTATAGCCTTTATGACGACAGGCCCTTCCATTATGCAGTCATATTACGAACCAATTGCTGCAACCACATTGCCGTTCCTGTTCAAGGATTCAGAACATGCTTATAAGTTCTATAAATCCGATTTTGGACAACAATTATTGAACGAAACGGTGCTTGGGCTCACGAATGTACGAACAATAGCTTTCAGGAACTATGGCTATCGTGTTCTCACAACAAATGGTATTGCCGTCAATACACCAGAAGATCTAAATGGTGTCAAGATCCGTTCCATGGATAGCGAAGTTGGACGGTTTATGGTAGAGTGCCTCGGCGCTACTCCGGTGCCGGTCGCTTTTGCAGAGCTTTATGTAGCCATGCAGACGGGCGTGGTTACAGGCCAGGAGAATCCGATTGCGAATATTGTATCCGGTATGTTCTATGAGGTACAGGATCACGTCATACTGACGAATCATCAGCTTCTAACGGTTATTGAATGTGTCAACGAAGATGTTTGGCAGGCGTTTTCCGATGAGGACAAGCAGATTATTCTTGACGCGCTGGATAAATACATGGCAAAATCCGACGAAGCGATTGAAGCTTACGAGCAAGAAGGGCTAGCACTATTTGAAGAAAACGGCGTAGTTGTGATAGACCCGGATATTGAAGCATTTCGTACGCGGGCGCTGGAAATGATTAAAGAGAAATATGTAGACGATCCAGAGGTCATGGAAATTATTAACGAAATCGAAGCGGCGGCATAATAATAGAATCGACTCAAGAGCACGGTTGTGTTATTCACCGCCGTGCTCTTAACACATGAGGTAATTGATATGGAGATGATTAAAAAAAATAAATTCAACTTGTTAAACAAGCTTGAAGAGAGTATTGCAAAGGTGTTTATGTTAATACTGCTGACAAATATTTTCTTGCAGGTTGTTACAAGATTACTTGGGTTTCCGCTTTCATTTACAGAAGAAATATCAAGATTTTCCTATATATGGATAACATTTATCGGCATTCCATATACCATACATGCGGACATAAACATTCGCTTTACCCTTGTGATTGGACGACTGACCGGTAAATTCAGGTATGTATTTGAGATGCTATTAAGAATTTTGGAATTTGCCTTGATGAGTTTTTTGTTGTATTGGAGTATAAGATACTGTTCTTTTATGGCAGGTGTGCGCTCACCCGCGCTGGAGATATCCGTGTTGTGGGTCTATGCTTGTCTGCCGATTGGTTTTGCATTGGCGATTGTCAGGCTGGTACAAAGCAGCATAAAAAACATCAGAATTTTTAAGTGCGATAGAAGTGGGGGGGGAGTATGAGTTTAGTATTATTTTTTGGGGTATTCGTAATCTTATTAGTGATTGGGTCACCGATATATATCTCTATGATCGTATCTTCGATCGCTTATATTATTACCAATCCGACGATTGACTTTGTTATTATGATACAAAAGTTAGCCAGTAGCGTAAACTCGTTTCCTTTGTTGGCTGTGCCACTATTTATATTTGCGGGACAGCTGATGAATTTAGGTGGTGTAACATCAAGGATTTTTCAGTTCGCACAAAAATTAGTTGGACATTTTCGGGGCGGGCTAGGACATGTCAACGTAGTTGCGAGCATCATTTTTTCCGGCATGTCAGGCTCGGCGCTTGCGGATGTTGGGGGATTAGGGCAGATAGAAATTGCTGCAATGCGTGAGGCAAAATATGGTGATGATTTCGCTCTGGGTGTTACTGCTGCTTCAGGGACTATCGGGCCGATCATTCCACCCAGTATTCCCTTCGTTATATATGGAGCTTTTGCCAGCGTTTCTGTTGGTGCACTGTTTATGGGTGGTCTTTTGCCGGGTGTTTTGATGGGTGGATGTTTGATGGTAATGGTCGCCGTTATTTCTAAAAAACGGAACTATTCTAAGGGGAAAAGAGCATCGCTCAAAGAGATTTGGCAAGCTTTTAAAAAAGGTTTTTTGGCTTTGCTTACGCCCATCATCATCATTGGTGGCATATGGTCGGGTGTGTTTACACCCACCGAAGCGGCGCTCGTCTCCATCATCTATGCGCTAATAATACCAGTATTTTTCTATAAAGATGTTACTGACAAAGTCATACCGAAAAAGAGGGTCGAAACGTTTAAGATTAGTACGCCATCCTTGGCGATTCTAGTGGGAGC
>JAQTSP010000105.1 GCA_028711205.1 Eubacteriales bacterium
CATCGCATCGTTGGGGTGGTAAATTACCACCCCAACGATGCGATGCGTCGCCGGGGACCCCGAAAATGATGAAGCTGCCGGGTTAAACAGGCTGTTGTTTAATCCGGCAGCTTTATTTTTATACCCGGTTTTATTTCCTGCGGCAGCAGGTGCGGATTGGCACGGAGCAGCGCGGTGGCGCAAAGATCAAACTTCTTTGCGACAGACCACAGGCTTTCATTCTCCTTCAATACATACCCCGCTCCCGAATTTCGCGGCATGTCCCTGATAAATATCGCCTGCCCCGGTTTCAGTGAGAAAAGATCGCATGTCCTGTTGTATGCAATCAAGTCCCTGACGCTGATGTCAAAGCGCCTCAGTATATCAAAAAGCGTATCCTGCTCTTCTATGATATACACAAAAACCCCGTCTATGCCCGCGTTTTCCATCTGACTCCCCCGTCGCCTGTTTTTTCACCGCTTAGCACTATGATATGCGAAACATACAAAAAAATTGACTGTTATTCGCAAAAAATATGCTTGCAATAACAGCCAAACAGCCGGGAGAATCTCAACACACGTTTTTTTCTGACATCCGTATTTTAATTGTACGGCACATCAAAAAGCGCGTCCGGCGCCATGCCGAATGTGTCTTTTATGTACTTGTCAAAATCATCTATGGGCCATTTAATATTATCTTCACTATCGTCGCCGGTGATCTCAGACATGTTATACCTGATATCGGCCTCATCATTGCCCTCAATCGGCTCAATGCTGCCGTCCGCTATGTCATAATAATACTTGGCCCATTTGCCGTTTTTGCCGATCTCGACGCTGTATTGGCCCGCCGCCGGGTAGTACCCGACGATATACGCATCATATCCGTCCATCATCATCATGATACAGTCGCCGTCTGCGCCCCATTCGGTGTTGTTGACAGATATATATGTCCCCGCAGCGTTGTCTTCATACCAACAGGCTCCGTCGTCGCCGACGGCACCAAAGCCCATAAGTTGCAACGTCTGCGCCGGCACATAGTCCGCGATGTTCTGTGCCGTACCGTTTTGCCATTGGCCGATCCATATCATCTGATCTTCATCGGACATTGAAATACTGACGCTGATATCGCCGTAATAATAGCTCAGCTGTGTATATCCGTCTTCGATCCGTGTTTGGATATCGTCGTTATCGGCAAATTGGGCGGATGTAAAGTACGTTTTCCATGTCTCGTAATCGTCGCCCGTATCATAGAAACATTCGGCCTGCACAGCCTGCGTCGCCCCTGTCATCAATCTGACTTCACGGCTTGCCGGTTCATTTTCCGTCAGAAAATCCGCTGCGCCGATATACGCGATCGCATCGGCGTTAAAATTCATATCCAATATTGCCGCATAATCCTCCGCCATACCGGGGTCTATGCCCGCCGATATCATGATCTCAAACCCTTCGACATACGCATATCTTTCGTTTTCGGCATCGGTCGGCTCTATGCCGACATCCGCACTGAGTCCTTCGACCTGTGTGCCGGGTATTTGGACCCCTCCATTTTTTAAGCTTTCAATGTTCTGCGCAATGCTTTCCTCCGCGGCGTCGCCGACAAGCGTAGACATGAACGTCGCCACGTCCTCCGCGCTGCCCTCTGCCGTCAGGTACAGCCGATAGAGATCGTAGTCGCCCGATTCATAGCAGACCTGATAGGTCGTATACCCTTCCGGCCACACCACGTCACAGAACGGGTTGTACACCTCCCCCAGCAAATCTGCCGGGGTTTCATACCCGTCGGGCAGCGCGGAGGACGCCGTTGCTGTCGGCTCGGGTTCCATATCCGCCGCCGTCGCTGTCGCCGATAGCTCGGTATCCTGCTGCTCGGTTTGTCCACCCGAGCACGCCGCCATGAACAAAATCATCACGAAGCATGCCAAAAAAGCTGTCTTTTTCAATGTGTTTTTCCTCCTGTCACTCATTTCATAGATATCGTAAAAATCATTTTTTTTACTTCCGGCGATTTTGCAACCCCGCGACTTCGCTTCGGCGCCTGAACATATACCGCCGCATTGTTTGTTTTCGCCAAAATCCCCGCTGTTTCCATTTTGGCCTGATCATAACAAAAACCGGCTGTGCTTTGGTATGCGCGCTGCATACAACCGCATTAAAAAACCTTTTAACGCGGCATCAATAAAGCAAACGCATTATTCAGCTGCCGGATTACCTGATACGTTTAAGTTGTCCACGCCTTCAAGCGCCGAAATATCTTCAATATCATTGTTCTGTAAAAAACAGTTGACAAGCTTCAGATCCGCCAGCACAGACACGTCGCTGACGCGTGCATCATTGATATACAGATATTCAAGATGATACAGACCGCCAAGAGGCGAAACGTCCTCGATCAGCGTATCCGACGCGCTGAGTTCCACCAGATAGTCAAGCGAAGAGAGCGCCGATATGTCGGAAACAGGATTGTAGTCGATGTTCAGCGAGACAAGTGTCTGCATATCTTCAAGCGGCGACAAGTCGGATACCTGATTGCCCGCGATATTCAGGCGTTCGAGCGAAAGGCCTTCAAGCGCCGAAATGTCCGTGATTCCCTGCATCACGACATCCAGCTCTTTAAGGTTCGCAAGCAGCGAAATTTCTTCAAGCGAAGAGATATCCCCTCTCGTGACAGGCGCGCTGCCGCTGTCGTAACCGCCAAAATACACGCTGACATTCGAAAAACCCGCATCGTATCCGAGCTTCAACTCCTCCTCGCCGGCGTATGCGTCGCCGCCCCATATAGACACTTTTTCAACGTTTCCCAATTCCTGGTAGTATACCGGCTCGTCCGCATCTTTCCCAAGCGCCAGGCGCACGGCCTTGTCAATAAGCGCGGACTCAAAAGATACAACGCTCCCGGCCGGGTCTCCGTAGGCTGCCCGATGTTCCCTGTTGCTTTCATAGTATACACCTGCAAGAAATCCGGCCGCCAGGCATCCGGCCGCCATGAGCAAGGCAATGGCCGTCTTTTTTACTTTTCCGCGCGACTTTTTCTGTATACCGCCAAGATTCTTTTTCAGCGTCCGCATACCGCTGTAGCGGTCTTTGGGTGAAAACTGCGTACATGTCTCGAGCAGCTTTTTCATATGCTTATTGTCGATGCGCGGTATGCCGCCAAGATCCGCGCTGCCGGTCAGCATATAGACCATCAACACGCCAAGCGCATACACGTCCGTTCTCTCGTCAGTCTGTGCATAGCCGAACTGCTCGGGCGGCGAAAACTCCTTTGTGCCGTAATACTGTGTGTCAGTATACGCCGTGGCGCTGAACGTTCTCGCGATATCAAAATCGACAAGCTTGACGTCACCATCAGGCGTTAATATGATGTTCTGTGGTTTGATATCACGATAAATAACGGGCTGCGGCCGCTCGTGAAGATATAACAGTATATCGCAAAGTTTTTTTGCTATCTCTATCGTTTCCTTATATGTGAATCTGTGCCCTGCCGATACCGGCTCTGACAATGTGTATCCTTCAAAATATTCGCGCACGATATAGACCTTGCCCATGGCAACGACGCTGTCGATCAGTTTGGGAATATGCGGATGGTCAAGGCCTTTTAATACCAAGTCTTCACGCCGCGTACCGCCGTGCGTTAAATCAAATATCTTAAGTATTTGTTTCCTGCCGTCTGCCTTTGCCCGCACTTCATACGTTTCTGAAAGCGCTCCCAGGGAAAGGCAAGAAACCAAATCGTATTTTGTGGTGATCTCTTTCGGGATTGATATGGATACGTCATCTTTTAAAAAAGCGGCGTATTGTGTATTGAAAACATCGACGTCCGTTTTAACATTCCCCCTGTTCATTCGCCGATGATCCTTTGCCCGGCCTGCTCAAGAAAATACTGCGTGTCCATGAAGCCATAACCTTTATTCAAACAGTATATAACCGCCGCTTCCCTCTTTATCTTCGCGTAGAGCGGCGCCATTCCCGCGATCTTTAGAAGCTCCTGCACACCCTCGATATCGAGCCCCAGCCCGAACGAGAGCTGTAGAAGCTTTTCGCGCGTCGGCATTCTTTTACCGCTGATAATTTGATAGCCGTAGACCCGGTCGAGGTCGGCGCGTTTAATGACTACGGTCTTTGAGAGGCCTTTGTGCTTGATCAGCATCTGTATATACGCTGGCAATGTGGTGGATATAAAATCATGCTGATGGCGGTTTGAAAAGTCTCCAAAGTCTTTGGCCGACTTAAGCCTGTTCATTAATTCTTCGGTTGATTGTTTTTTGTAAATCTCTGTAACCGTTTCTTGCGCCAATATATCCCACCTCTACGATGACTATTATATATCAATAAAAAATACATATCAATTAATACATTATAGATCTATGAATCCTAATGATAGCTTAATATAAAAATACATATTGTATTCAGACATCGCCTTTGGTTTATCGGAAACGCAGAAAAAAATTTAAGCCCGGGACATATGCCGGGCTTTCGTCATTGCTTATTTTTTATCTCTATCCGTCGTATCTGGCGGCTGTTATCATATCCAGCAGTTCCCTGTCGTGACTCAGCGCATTTAAAAATGCCTCGACCACTCTCGCGTCAAACTGTGTATCCACGCCTTCGCTCAGCTGCTTTTTCGTCTCATCCATCGAAAGATGGCGCCGGTAATGGCGGTCGCTCATCATGGCGTCAAACGCGTCGGCGACGGATATGATGCGCGCGTGCATCTCGATCTCGTCTCCCTTCAGCCCGTCCGGGTAACCGCTGCCGTCGATGTGCTCATGGTGGTGGCGCACGATCGGCACGATGTCGTGGAACATCGATACTGCGGACAGTATCATCGCGCCCTTGATGGGATGCTGCTTGATCTGCTCATACTCCATCTTGTCAAGCGACTGTTTTTTCAGCAGTATATCGTCCGCCGTGCCGATCTTGCCGATATCATGGAAAATCCCCGCGATGCGAAGCTCTTCGAGCTCATGGGCCGGCAACCCGAAAAGCTTGCCGATTTTGGTCGCATAGTAAGCCACCCTGTCCGAATGGCCCCGCGTATATTCATCCTTCGCGTCAACCGCCAGGCGAAGCACCTCGATGGTATCCATATATCTGATTTTGAGCTGGGCATATGTGCTGTTGAGTTCCTCGTTTTTGATATTGACCAGCGAATGTAAAAATGCGTTGCTGATAGACGACGCCGCCTGGCGCGCGTAGATCTGCAAAAGCTTGATGCCCTCGTCCGCGTCGATGCTGCTGACATATATCGCGCCGATCGCGGCGTTGGTCTCATCCCCAAGCGGAATGATCACGCCGTTCGGATGATTGATGACCGTCATTTCAGTACGCGCCCGGCCGATCGCTTCCATCAGTTCGTGATCCAAAAGCTCCGGGAACTCGTCGATATTCACATGATATTTTCCGATGCCTTTAAAAATACTTCTGTTTGTCTTTTCGCCCTGCCCCTGCTCGATCCCCGGTATGTCGTCGACTAAAATAAACGCATCGGCACTGTTGGCCATCGGTAAAAGCTGCGTGAGTATCTCCTCCAAGATTGTGCCGATGGGCTGAAGCTGGTATATCTTTGGCACCGCACCCAATATGCTTTGCAGGCCGTCACGAAACTGCTGTATCGTACGCATCTGGGATACGGCCTTGATGCCTGACTCAATCAGCAGCTGAAGCTGATCGAGCCGGTCGCTTTTCTCACAATACGCCTGAATATCGAGCGACTTGATCGTGCTGATCGGCGGTGCCAGGTCTTTATGACCCGTCAGCAGCAGTATATAAAGCTCGGAATTTGTCTTTCGTATCTCTTCGACCACGGTTTCGCCATGCACAGGCTGCATGAAATAGTCGAGCACCAACAGATCATAGTGATTGTTTTGGATCTCCGCCAAGCCTTCCAGCGGATTGGTGAACCCACAGCACCAGTATCCGTTGCGGTTAAGCAGCGCCTGTATACTGTCAATAATACCAGGCTCATCGTCTATGATCATGATCCTATATTCCTGAGACAATTCCATCAGACGGTTTTTACGCATATTGATCAACCTCTATTCGTTGTTCTTCCTCGATGGGAAGCTGTATATAAAATTTTGTACCCTGTTCCTTGCTTGAATCAAACCACATATTGCCTCTAAACATGCCTTTTATCGTGCTGTAAGACATGTAAAGCCCAAGCCCTGTCCCGTGTTTTCCCTTTGTGGTGACCATTTCCTTAAACAGCCGGTCTTTGATCTTGTCGTCGATCCCCTGCCCGAAATCACAGATTGTCATCAGCAGCATATTTTCTTCCTGTGTCACTTTTAATATGATGTCGCCGCCTTTGCCGCTATATGACTGTATGGCGTTCACGATCACATTGTCTAAAATCTGCACCATGCTGTTGATATCCCCGTCAATCCTCGTATTTGAATCGACCTTGAGATCCTGCACGTATTTGCATTTGTTTTTAACGATCTCATGCTGCATCAATATCTTCACGCGCTTCAACATTTCGTCAATCGTAAACCACGTTTGGCCGGGATTGTTAAACTTGGTCGCCTGATCCTTGACCGTCGAAATAATATCGGACATATAGCTCATATGCGTCTTCATCTTTGCAAGCCATTGCTGCATTTCGCCGGCAATCTCTTTATGATCGTCACCTGTCACTTGAGCGTCGCCGATGGATTCGATATACTCTTTGGCAAGCCAGTTAAGCTGGTCAATACCGCCCGCAACCGACATGATCGGCGTCTTCAAGTTGTGCGCGATACCCCCGATAAGCTGTCCAAGCGACGCAAGCCGCTCCCTCTCAAGCAGAATGGCCTGATTGTCCTGTATCTTCTGCATATCTTTGATATGCTGTGTGATATTTTTAAACAATAATATCACCGCGATGCATCTGTTTCGCTGGACGATCGGCGTAAAATCAACGGTATAATATTGACGCGACCCGTTGATATCGATCTCGATATCTTCCACAATCGTTTCGCTTGTTTCCGTCGCTTTCAGTATCATGTCGCGAAGCTGCTCGAAATTCGTATTCGGGAGATCCGCCTCCTGTAACATTCTATAGAAGTTTCCACCTTTGCGCAAGCCGGAAAAATTATGAAAATTTTCGGTGAACGTTTTATTATAATCGATGATGTTCAAATCGGTATCCACAACGACAAAGCTGTCCGAGATGCGGTTCATCACCGTCTGCAGCGCGATCGGCGTGACCTTGAGAAAATTGAACCGGAACATCGCGAGCAGATAAAGCCCCAGCGTGAACGTGAACGCGATCGGCGTCGAATACGCGTTAAAACCGGATACGTTCAGCGTATACAGAATATTAATCAAAAACGGTATGATGCTGCCCACCATAATCATAACCGCCTGTATCGACAATATGCCGGAATTCTTGATCGCGAAATAGGACAGCATGATCACCGTGATCGCCAACAGGATATAGGAATAAGCCGCGTGAACATAGAAATAAGCACCCGGCGTATTGTAGTTACCCATTGAAGCGTATTCCAGGTAAAACCAATGGTGAAGTCCATTTGTCCACACCATGATCTGTGTGATAATCGGTATGATAAGAAGCAGCAGAAACTTCTTGGTTGCCCTTTTTTCCGGCTGGGCATACGCTCTCCCAAGCAATACCAGACTGACGGGCACCAGCGCTGAACCGAAATACGTCATGTTTTCACAGAAAAAGTATAACGACTGATTGCCGCTGAAGATATTGAGCATTAAAACAGCGCCGTTCCAGATAAACACCTCAATGACAGCCGTAAAAAAGATATAATGCAAAAGGCTCTTTTTCTTTGCGGTGATAATATACACACCCATGACAGTCAGCAGCACGATCGTAATACAAACAATGTAAAACTCGGTATCCATAATCAAATCTCCTTGCTTTGTCTGCCGTATATGCAATCAACGAACCGGCCCATATATCGGGCGTCGATCACAGGCCACTCAAACCCCTCGCGGCACAACTGCTGCTGCGTCTCTTTTGCTGTGATCACAATGTTGTTCGCCTGGCGGTAAGCGTTCATATCCTCCATTAGACCTGTCAGCTCGCCATAGTCTCCTCTTTTGCTCAGCTGTGACATCTTACGCATGAATTCCTGATCGGATATGACCTCTATCATGTTGCCGTTTAGCTCGAGCAGCGAAATTATCTCCCCGAGTGTCATCGTGTTGGTATTATAAACATGATGTATCGGCTGGCGCGGCTTTAACATGGCCCCAAGCGCGAGCATCGCACGCGCGCACGCATCGACCGGTGTTATATCCATTGTTATTTTCAGCGCGCCGATAGGGACACAGCCCAGCGTGCAAAGCGCTTTGATGCGGTTCGCAAAAGCGTTCCTTTCAGGCCTCCTCTGGAAGCGTCCGTCCACAGTACCGGTGAGCATGCCGACCCTGAATATGCGGGCATTCAAACCGTTTTCGATCGCATCCAGAACGATCTCTTCCGCCATAAACTTGCTTCGGA
>JAQTSP010000106.1 GCA_028711205.1 Eubacteriales bacterium
ATCGCCGTCCGCGGCCTTATTGTCATCAATTGTACTTTCATATTTATATACAATTACACCACAAGGTATTACAATCCTGTCTTCATTTTCAAAAACCTCGATTTTGTATCCCGGCTTCACAATCGCCGCTACCTTACCGTTCAATTCCGGCCTTTGTGTTTCAACGGTGTTGATACACTGACAATCCAGGCTGTTGAAATCGTCGTTTATTTTTGGCGAAAAGTCATATATGCCTTCATTCTGCAAAGAGTATGATAACTGTTTTCTTATATAAACCACGCTGTCATGACCGATACCGTCATTCTGCATGTCATCAATTTCTTCAATAAGCCTGATCGTTCGCAGTATGATATCTTTGTTGATGCTAAAATTATAACCCTCTCTGAATTTATTGAGCTCGCCATTCTGGGCTTCGATTATCGAAGAGTAACTTTCTATTTTACCGTTCAGCTTTTGAATCGCTTCACCTGTCATTCTGGAAACGTTAAGCACCTGGCCCTGTATATCTTTTGTTGCACTCAGAGCTTGCTTGATTTGTAACAATAAATCGCAATATACCTGCTGAATCCTCTTGTTGTTATTATCTGAAAGCATACGATATTCTTTGGTCATCGTTTTAAATTCTCTGCTCATGTGTTTATATACTGTATCAAGCTGTTTTTTTATTTCATTCTGATAGGAATCAATATCTTTTTTGTTGTTACTTTGTGTTTTCATGATTTCTTTCATCGTTTTTTCTGATAAGACGGTTATCTGTTTATTTATATTTTCTTCAAATGATTTCAATGTTTTACGCATTTCATTATAGAATTCATCCGGGTCGTTGCTTTGCATTTGGGGTCCCCTTTCCAATGTGAATTAATTATTGTCATAATAGTACAACAAAATTTATATATTATCAACAGTTTATAACAACAATATACATTATATACCGGATATACCGGAGGTTGATATCAAATTTATATTAATTGAATAAAAAAAACCCCTGTTCCGGAGGTTTTTTTGATATGTGCAATACAGCCTATTTGTCGATATTGAACACCTTGATATTTCTTGCAAAGCTCAGCTTGACTGCTTCCTCCATCGTATAGATGCCTTTTTTCTTTGCGATCAGCCATTTTGCGGCATATATGGCGCCTTGCCCAAAAGCCGCCCTGCTCAGCGATTCATGTATGATGCGTATCGTCTGGTTGGGCAGCCCGAAGACGACTTCGTGCTTTCCGACGATGCCGCCGACTCTGATCGAGTTGACATGTTTTTCCCGATCCAGCCCCAAGTCTTCCGCGATCCGAAGAGCGGTACCCGACGCGTCCGGCTTTTCTCTGAAATGCTCCTCGATGATCTCGATATCCGCCTCCGGCACAATCCTTTGCAGCACCTTTGACACTTCGATCAGAAAGTTGATGCCAAGCGTGATGTTCGGCGAATACAGCACCGCG
The DNA here is from genome assembly GCA_028711205.1 of Eubacteriales bacterium. Classification (GTDB taxonomy): domain Bacteria; phylum Bacillota; class Clostridia; order Christensenellales; family SZUA-584; genus JAQTSP01. The sequence continues at coordinate 1,440 of JAQTSP010000106.1, forward strand.
GTCTTTGATCCAAGCTCTTTTAAGTGATTGAGCTGCGCCTCGCCGTAGTTTGAGATAGCCGATACGATGCGCGTGCCGTATTCGGCCGCCGCTCTATACGTTTCGACCGCGCTGTTGATCGAAAAATCGATGATGATATCCACATAATTGTCCTTGAAAAAAGCATCTTTATCGATAGAATCGATCGAGTATATCTTTCCGTTATCACCTTCAAACCCGAGCAGCCGGCTTGCATAGTCGCCCTCGTTCTTTTTGGATTTTCTGATGACCCATTTCAATTTACAAATGTCGTCTTTTAATATTTCCTGGGCCACACACGACCCCGCTTTTCCAAAGCCGAACATACCGACAGTGATTTTCAATTTTATGCCCTCCTTTTTTCTCTGTTTTATGTCAACGCACCTTTCAAACAGTCAAACACCAAAGAGCCCGGGCATTCGGGGGCTCCGTATAAAAAGCGCCGCATTTCTTATCTCAACCTGGTAATAACCAATACGGACAATGATGTATAAAAATACAAGCGGTATCCAAAATGCACACAAAAAACGTAAGCTGCGTAAAATATAATAATAGCATGCGCCAAACTCGTCAGACGATTAAAATGGATTTGCTCATTGTGCCGTGCATTATAAAAAATGTGATTAAAATATAACACAACACAGAGCAAACCAATGCGTCTTTTCCAACTGCGCCGCAAAGATGCACCACACCTGTAGAAAAAATAATCACCAAAACCAGCAATATTGACATTATCAAATTTATTACATATATATATTATCATATGTACGTTTAAAATGCAAGCATACGCATAAAGATACATTTTACGATAAAATTCGCGGCAAATTTGAAATTTTATCGATTATACTTTAATAATAATAGAAATGGGTGTATACTGGCAATAATATAGGTATGGAGAAAAAGGGTTAATATGAACGCCAATATTTGCAGGCTTGGTCTTGATATCGGCTCAACAACAGTAAAATGTGTTGCGCTGGATCACGGCAAAGCCGTTTTCAGCTATTATAAAAGACATTTTTCAGATATCACAGGCGCGGTCGCTTCGATGCTAAAAGAGGCGTATCAAAAGCTTGGACGTATTGATGTATCGGCGTGTGTGACAGGATCGGGCGGCCTTTCGGTGGGCAAATGGCTGGGGCTGCCCTTTGTGCAGGAAGTGATCGCCGCAAGCACCGCGGTCAAGACGTATATTCCCGATACGGACGTGGCGATAGAGCTTGGCGGAGAGGACGCGAAGATCACGTATTTTACCGGCAGCACGGAACAGCGCATGAACGGCACGTGCGCCGGCGGCACGGGTGCTTTTATCGATCAGATGGCGTCGCTTCTTCAGACGGATGCGGCCGGCCTCGATGCGCTTGCGAAAAAAGCCACGAACATATACGAGATCGCCGCGCGGTGCGGCGTGTTTGCAAAAAGCGACATTCAGCCGCTGATCAACGAGGGCGCGGCAAGGGAAGATATCGCGGCGTCCGTGTTTCAGGCGGTCGTCAACCAGACGATCAGCGGACTCGCGTGCGGCCGCCCCATACGCGGCAAGATCGCTTTTCTTGGCGGCCCGCTTCACTTTTTGCCTGCGCTCAAGGCGCAGTTCGTCAGCACGCTGAAGTTAAAAGACGTGGATATCATGCAAACACCATACGCGATGATGTTCGTCGCGGTGGGCGCGGCCATCATGGCCGATAAAGTCTGCATCCGCCTTGACACACTTCTCGATAAATCAAACACAAACTATGCTTTTGAGGACAGCAACGCGCGCCTTTCGCCGCTGTTTCATGACGAAGGCGAATATGACGCGTTCAAACAAAGGCATGCGGCCGCCTGCGTATCGCGGGCACCGCTCAGCGGATACACTGGCCCGTGCTACCTCGGCATCGACGCGGGATCGACAACGACCAAAGCCGTGCTGGTATCGGACACCGGCGCTGTGCTGTATACACACTACGGCCCGAACAAAGGCAATCCGCTTGACGTCATCCGGGAGATATTAGGCGATATCTATGACAACATGCCGGATGGCGCGTATATCGCCCACGCCGCGTCGACGGGATACGGCGAAAGCCTCGCCAAAGCCGCGTTTTCTCTCGACTGCAGCGAAGTCGAAACGGTCGCGCATTATACGGCGGCGAAGCATTTTCTTCCCGAAACGGATTTTATACTCGATATCGGCGGCCAGGACATGAAGTGCATGCGCGTGAGGGACGGCGTCATCGACGAGGTGATTTTAAACGAGGCGTGCAGCTCGGGATGCGGCTCTTTCCTGGAAACGTTCGCCGCGTCTCTTGAATGCGGTATCGAAAAATTCGCGCACGAAGCGCTTTTTGCGCCGCAGCCGGTCGATCTCGGCAGCCGGTGCACCGTGTTCATGAACTCGAAAGTCAGGCAGGCGCAGAAGGAATGCGCGTCGCTTGGCGGCATATCGGCAGGGCTCTCATATTCCGTCATCAAAAACGCGCTGTACAAGGTCATCAAACTCAAGAACGCCGATGACCTTGGCGCAAACGTCGTTGTCCAGGGCGGCACGTTTTTGAACGACGCCGTGCTGCGCGCGCTCGAGCTTCTCTCGGGGCGAGAGGTCGTCCGGCCGGATATTGCCGGGCTGATGGGCGCGTACGGCGCCGCGCTGATTGCCGGGGAAAAATGCCCCGAAGGCGCGGTTTCGTCTATCGTGTCAAAGGACGCGCTTTCTGCGATGCGCATCACGCAGAAACACACGCGCTGCGGCAGATGCGAAAACAACTGCCGCCTGACGGTCAACAGTTTCGGCGACGGGCGCAAGTTCATCTCCGGAAACCGCTGCGAGAGGGGATCGGGGCTTGGCGAAGACAAGAACAGCCTGCCGGACATGTACGACTATACATACCGGCGCATGTTCGCGTATAAACCGCTTGACAAAAAAGAGGCCGTGCGCGGCGAGATCGGCATACCCCGTGTGCTCGGGCTTTACGAGAGCTATCCGTTCTGGCATACATTCTTTACGGCGCTTTCCTACCGCGTCGTGCTGTCGCCCCGGTCGTCGCGGTCCGTTTATGCCGCCGGCATCGAGAGCATACCGTCAGAGTCGCTCTGCTATCCGGCCAAACTTGCACACGGCGCGGTGCGCATGCTGATCGACAGCGGTGTGAGGACGATATTTTTTCCGTGCGTGCCGTATGAGAAAAAAGAGCAGAAGAAGGCGGCCAACCAATACAACTGCCCGATCGTGACGTCTTACCCTGAAAACATCAAAAACAATATGCCCGAGATCAAAGAAAACGGCGTCAATTTTATGATGCCTTTTTTGCCGATGGACGGCCTCGGCGCTTTGACAAAAAGGCTGGTCGAGGAGTTTCCCCGCATACCGGCGCACGATGTACGCCGCGCCGCAAAGCTTGCCTGGCGCGAAAAGCAGGCCTTCCAGAACGATATCCGCCGTCAGGGCGAAAAAATCGTCGCGGCCGTTAGGCGCGGCGAGATGCAGGCCATCATACTTGGCGGCCGTCCGTATCATATCGACCCGGAGATCAACCACGGCATTTCGTCCATCATTACGACGCTCGGGTTTGCTGTGCTGACCGAGCAGAGCGTGTCGCATCTCGGCGATTATCTGCCGCTTCGTGTGCTTGACCAGTGGATGTTCCATACGCGCATCTACAGCGCGGCGCACCTTGCCGGGCGCACGCCCGGGCTCGAGCTTGTACAGCTCAATTCATTCGGGTGCGGCCTTGACGCGGTCGTCACCGATCAGGCAAGCGAGATATTAAAGGCGTACGGCAAGATATATACGCTGATCAAGATCGACGAGATCAGCAACACAGGCGCTATCAAGATACGCCTTCGTTCTCTTGCCGCGGCGGTGTCCGAGCGCACGAAAAAGCGCGGGCTGACGGAGATCGCCGAAAACGTGATCAGCAGGGCGGCGGCCTATAAAAAGGTCGTGTTCGAGAAGTTTATGAAAAAGGACTATACGATATTGTCGCCGCAGATGTCGCCCATCCATTTTGATTTTCTGCGCGCCGCTTTTGAGTCGTCGGGGTACAAATTTGAGATACTGCCGTCTGTCGATCAAAACGCTGTCGAGGAGGGATTGAAGTATGTCAACAACGACGCCTGCTACCCGTCCATCATCGTCACGGGGCAGCTGATCGAAGCGGTCAAATCGGGAAAATACGACACCGACAAACTCGCGTGCATCATCTCTCAGACGGGCGGCGGATGCCGGGCTTCCAACTATATCGGATTTATCAGGAAAGCGCTCAAAGACGCGGGGTATGAGAATATTCCTGTCATTTCTCTCAGCGCATCGGGGCTTGAGCGTCACCCCGGTTTCAGGATCACGCTGAGGCTCATCAAACGTGCGATGCGGGCGCTTATATACGGGGATCTGTTAAGCAGGCTGACGCTTGCGACACGCCCGTACGAAAAAACGAAGGGCGACTCTGAATGTGCGTTTGAGAAATGGCGCGCGATTGCGATGGAGAACGTCCGCCGCATCGGCGGGCGCCGGTTCAAACGCAATATCCTGGAGATGGTCGAAGAGTTTGACGGCATACCCGTTACGGGCGAGCGCAAGCCCGTGATCGGCATTGTGGGCGAGATACTCGTCAAATACCACCCGACCGCGAACAACCAGATCATCAAAGTGCTTGAAGGCGAGGGCGCCGAGGTCAAGGTACCAGACCTGATCGATTTTGTGCTGTACTGCGCGTACAACATGAACTTCAAACACGACAAGCTCGGCCGCCCGAAGATCTTTGCGCATATCGGCAACGGCGTGATCGGCATCATCGAAAACTCAAGAAAGTTTATGCGTAAGGTACTCAACAACAGCAAGCGCTTTTCGGCGCCGTCGTTCATCGAAGAAAAGGCGAAGGCCGCCGCGGAGTTTCTTTCTATCGGCAACCAGACGGGCGAAGGCTGGTTCCTGACGGGGGAGATGGCAGAGCTGTTGCGCGAAGGCGCCGACGGCATCGTGTGCGTCCAGCCGTTTGCCTGCCTTCCGAACCACATCGTCGGCAAGGGCGTGATACAGCCGATACGCGCCAAGTTCCCCGAAGCCAACATCGTCGCGATCGATTATGACCCGGGCGCAAGCGAGGTCAACCAGCTCAACCGCATCAAGCTGATGCTCTCTCTGGCACAGGACAAGATCGACAAAGCGGGGTAGACGTTCGTTTTTTGGAGGAAGAGCCTCCAAACCTCCGCCAAAGGGATGCATCCCTTTGGAATCCCACCTGAAAAATGCCATGTTCATGGCATTTTCACGAGTCTTTTGCTTCTTTAGCAGGGGCGGGGTTTCATCCCCGCCCTTTTTTAGTACTAATCAAAAAAAGGCTATCGCTAGCCTTTTTTAGAATGTTCGTTATTCCACGCTCCACGCCTCGATAAGCGGTACCGTCAGGTAATCCCCGCCGTCGGAGGTATACGAATACAGGTATTCGGTCGTTCCCCATACGGTAACAGTCTGCCCTTCTGACAGGGGCGTTTCTCCTTCGCTGAGCCAATAGTATATGTCAATGATATGGTCAATTTCCCATATGCCTTGCTCATAGATCTGTATATAGCAAAATTCAGATGTATATATGATATTAAAAATCTCGCCCGTTACCTCGATACGCTCGCTGACCTCGGCGGCGCAGGCGGTATAAATCTCATCGGCAGTCGATACCGCGCTCTGATCCTTGAACGCGCCGACACGCGCGGTACGGTCCTCGGCCGATTCCTGTATAAACCCGTTATTAAAAGCGCCGCTGTAGATGATCTCACCGTGATAGTTGTACAGCGTGCCCTGGCCGTGGAACTCGCTGTCTAAATAGCCGCCCTCGTATTGTATGACGCCGTTCCAGCTTTCCCAGCCTTCTCCGTTCAGGTAGTCATTTTCATAGGTGCCACTCTCAGTAAATCCGTCTACCCACATATTGATCCCCTGTCCGCTGAAATGGCCGGAAACCCAGTCCCCTTCATATGTCCAGGCCGTGCCTTCGGGGTTGACGGAAGAAAACGTCCCATAGCCCTGCGGAAGGCCATCCACCATCTCGCCCGTGTACGTACCGGTGCGTTCGCCGAACGTAAACTGCAGCGTGATAGTTTGGTCGGCCACCGACTCGACAACCGCGGTCGGCTCTGGCTGCGTTGTTGCCTCGTCAGTAGGCTCTGCTGATATCTCAGGATCCGGCGGCGCAAAGTCCGCGAGGAAATCATCGGTGTCAAAATCGTCATCAGCCTTTGTATAGATACCCCTGTCTTCTATATCGATCTCATCCTCATCGACTGTAAAATCATATTCTTCATCATCAATGGTGATAACGCCTTTGGCGTTGCTGTAAACGTACTCGCCTTTTAAAGTGTCATCATACGTATAGGCCGTTAATTTGCCGTCATCCTTAAACTTGAGTACCTCTTGCTGGTCTTCGCTGTACCACAACCCTGCGATCGAAGGCCCGCCGCCCAGCAGAATGACCAGTATGACCGCCGCCGCGGCAAGCACCACGCCTCCGACGACCAGCCCGATCACGAGTCCCTTACTGCTCTTTTTTGGCGGCTGGGCGCCTATATTGGGCGGCGCGGAATACCCACCCTGAGGCGGTGGGGCATACCCACCCTGTTGCGGTGCATCGGGGCTTTGCTGCTGTATTTGCAGCGCATTGCCGCAGTTGAGGCAAAAGGCGCTGCCGTCAGTATTTTCATGGCCACATTTTGTGCAAAACATAATTTATACCCCTTAAATCAATTTTGTGATATTATACCATAGCTATATGATTTAATAAATGATTTTCATTTTACTGTTTTGAAGATTTATCATCAGCAAACGATCCAAACGAACGGAATAAAAAAGAGGGTACAAGTAAACAAAAAGTCTCCTGCACCCTCTTCCAACCAAATATTTTATACTTTGTCCGCCAGCCCTTTTGTACGGCGATAAGCGCGATGCCACCGCACCATGTCGCGAATCGTACGCATGAACGGCC